>NZ_JAEKDA010000013.1:0-224531 GCF_016405635.1 Pseudomonas sp. MF6755 | reverse complement strand
GTGCAGGGACGGTTACCGTGCCAACGGTCTCGCCAGCCTTGATGGTAATGGACGAACCGTTATCCAACTTCAACGTAACGTCAGTGCCCGCCTTATTGGAAAGCGTAGCGGTGTACGTAATCTGCCCGCCCTCGTTCGCCTCGGTCGGCGCAGTCAGCGTCACGGTGGTGGTGTCGATCGAATCGGTGATCGTGGTAACCGCCGGTGTCGTACTCGGCACCAGGCTTTCAAAATTGCCGCCGGTCGCGCCGGTGATGGTGGTGCTGACGGTGCTGCCGTTGACGTAGACGTCGTTGGGCGGCGTGTCCACAACCACGCTGCCGACGGACTCGCCTGCCTTGATAGTGATCACCGAGCCATTGCTCAAGGTGACGGTCACCGGCGTTTGCGCCGGGTTGGTCAAGGTGGCGGTGTAGGTGATCTGGCCGCCTTCGGTCACAGTCGGGCCTGCCGTCAGGGTGACGGTGGTGGTATCGACCGAATCAGTGATGGTGGTGACCGCCGGTGTCGTGCTCGGCACCAGGCTCTCAAAGTTGCCACCCGTAGCGCCGGTAATGGTGGTGCTGACAGTCGAACCGTTGTTGTAGACGTCGTTGGCCGGCGTATCCACGACCACTGTGCCCGCCGACTCTCCGGCCTTGATGGTGATCACCGAGCCATTGCTCAAGGTGATGGTCACCGGAGTTTGCGCCGGGTTGGTCAAGGTAGCGGTGTAGGTAATCTGCCCGCCTTCGGTTACGTTGCCATCGGCAGTCAGGGTAACGGTGGTGGTGTCGATCGAATCAGTAATGGTGGTGACCGCAGGCGTTGTGCTCGGTACCAGGTTCTCAAAGTTACCGCCGTTTGCACCGGTGATGGTGGTGCTGACAGTCGAACCATTGTTGTAGACGTCGTTAGCCGGTGTATCGACCACAACGGTGCCCGTCGACTCGCCCGCCTTGATGGTGATCACCGAGCCATTGCTCAAGGTGACGGTCACCGGCGTCTGCGCCGGATTGGTCAAGGTGGCGGTGTAGGTAATCTGCCCGCCTTCGGTCACGGTCTCGCCAGCGGTCAGTGTGACGGTGGTGGTGTCGACCGAATCAGTAATGGTGGTGACCGCAGGCGTGGTGCTCGGCACCAGGTTCTCGAAGTTACCGCCGGTTGCGCCGGTAATGGTGGTGCTGACGGTAGAACCATTGTTGTAGACGTCGTTAGCCGGAGTATCGACAACAACGCTGCCCGTCGATTCGCCCGCCTTGATGGTAATCACCGAGCCATTGCTCAAGGTGACGGTCACCGGCGTCTGTGCCGGGTTGGTCAAGGTGGCGGTGTAGGTGATCTGGCCGCCTTCAGTCACCGTATCGCCCGCGGTCAGCGTGACGGTGGTGGTGTCGATGGTATCGGTGATCTGCGTCACGGCCGGATTAGGGTCGATGGTCAGCACCAGATTGCCGCCGCCGGTGGTACCGGTAACGCTGACGCTGATCTGGCTCGGGTCGATGTAGGGGCTGTCGTTAGGGGCCAGGGGCACGTTGACGGTGCCGGTCAACTGGCCGGACGGGATGGTAATCACCGCGCCATTGGACAAGGTGACGGTCACGTCGCTGGTGGAAGGCCGGGTCACGGTAGCGGTGTAGGTCAGCACGCCGCCGGCTTCGGTGATGGTCGGAGTTGCACTCAGGGACAGGGTCGAGGGCTGCAGCGCCAAGCCTGAGTCGGCGCCAGGGGCGCCGGTCAGCGCGTTGAGTGTCGAAGTTCCCTGGCCAATGGGGCCGGTTGGGAAGCCGATGGTCGGATCAACGCGGCCAGCAGTCGCGTCCAGCACCACGAAACTGTGGCCGCCACCGGCAGCACCATTACCCGTAGCGTTTGCGCCTGCGGCGGTGGCTTCCAGGTCGGTGGTCGGGTCGGCGCCGGCGGCGATGGCTTGCTGCAGCTCGGCAACCGATGGCGCGGCTTGTTCGTTAGCGGCGGCGAGGTCGAGGCTGGAGTCTGGCAGGTCAGCGCTCCACTGGGTGTCGCGGCCCAGGTCCAGGATGCGGCCGTCGGCCAACTCCAGGCTCACCGCGCCGGACATGCCCGTGTCGATCTGGTCACCCGCGAACAGGCGATCACCTTCTACGAGGACACGCCGCGTGCCTTCCGGAGAAATAACGAAAACTTGACCAACAATGCTTTTGACGATGGCAACAACACTGCTCATTAAAATTTTCTCCGGCAATCCGTTTCGATAAATTCCATTTTGCAGCGTGTGATTAGCGCTGCTAATTTGGAGGTCGTAGTCTATGAATGTCTTGACGTCAAATATTTGGCTAGATTTTTTAGTGATCTAGTTTGTGCCAAAGTATTGACCTTATGGCTGCCATCCTAAACAATCAGCACCGTAATGTCACATTGATATTTATGCGGCGAACCGTCCTACATGTGTGAAGCAGTTCCGCTTTTTTGAACTTTCCGACGTACGGTCATTACGGTAGCCATTATCCGACGCAGCGGTGCCAATCGCTGTGACTTGAGACAAGAAGTCCTGGGGATTTTTAAATGCGTCTGCACCTGTTCAAGGCAATACCGTTCGTTCTCGCCGCCAGTTTCGTACAAGCCCAGACACTGCCCCAAGCTATGCAGCAGGCCTTGGATGTACACCCGGAAATCCAGGCGGGTGTAAATAGCCGCATCGCCGCTGACTACCAATTGCGCGCTGCACAAGGTGGTTACCTACCGCGTGTCGACCTGAACGCCGGTTACGGGCGCCAAGGTACTGACAACGCCACCACCCGAGCTAACAACCCAAGCGGCAATCACTGGGACACGCTCAACCGCGGTGAATCCAGCCTGCGCCTGCAGCAAATGATTTTTGACGGTTTCGCCACCTCCAGCGAAGTCGGGCGTCAACAAGCCAACGTTAATTCCCGTGCCTACTCTTTGCTGGGTACTTCCGAGCGTACGGCGTTGACCGTCGCCCAGGTTTACCTGGAAGTGTTGACCCGCCGTGAGTTCGTGCGCCTGGCCGAAGACAACCTGCGCAACCACGAACGCATCTACGATCAGATCAAGTTGCGCACCCAGCGTGGCGTCGGCAACGGTGCCGACCAGGACCAGGCCGAAGCGCGCCTGGCCCAGGCCCGCAACAACCTGATCACCGAGCAGACCAACCTGGCAGACGCGCAGGTCAACTACCTCAGCGCCGTCGGCCAGATGCCCGACCAGCTCGAGCGCCCGGCGCCGTTCATGGCCATGCTGCCGGCAGACCTGAATGAAGCCCGTCGCCAGATGCTCGACAACAGCCCGATCCTGCGTTCGGCCGAGTCGGATATCTCCGCCGCCGAGAAGCAGTACGAAGCCGCCAAGTCCACCTTCTACCCGCGCTTCGACGCTGAGTTGGGCACCAATGCCGACAACAACGTCTCCGGTGATCCCAACCACAGCAATGGCTGGGAAGCCATGGTGCGCATGCGCTTCAACCTGTTCGCCGGTGGCAGCAACAAGGCTGACCTGCAATCGAAGTCCTACCAGGCTAACCAAGCGCTGGACATTCGCAACAACGCCTTGCGCCAACTCAATGAAGAGCTAGGCTTGGCTTGGAACGCACTGAACAACGCCAACGCCCAATTGCCGGTCGCCCAGCAATACGTGGACCACAGTACCCGCGTACGCACGTCCTACCAGCAACAGTTCGGCCTCGGTCAACGTACCCTGTTGGATTTGCTCGACAGCGAGAATGAATTGTTCACCGCTTCCCGCCGCCTGGAAGAAATCAAGAACATTCAGTTATTTACTCAGTACCGAATCAAGGCGACCATGGGTGAATTGCTCAAGAGCCAGGGAGTGGTCGCACCGATGGCTTCCGTCGTACAGAACGACGTGAAACCTAAAGTCCAACTGCCTGGGATGAATTGAGTCACCTCAATAGCCCCATCTGTTAGTCGAGAGTGCACCGCGTGGAATCTGAAATCAGTCGAGTTCATCTCAGTCATGATCCACGCGCCCTGCACGACGACCCATTGCTCGACGGGTTGTTGGCGCTCTGCGCCCTGCACCAGAAACCGGCCAGTGCGGCCATGCTCACCACCGGCCTGCCGCTGCCTTCGCAGCGTTTGAGTGCCGAGCTGTTGCCGCGTGCCGCCGCGCGTGCCGGGTTGCAAGGCCGGGTGCTGCAACGCAAGCTGGAGCAGATCCCGACGATTGCATTGCCGGCGCTGCTGTTGCTCAAGGACGGTCGCAGCACCGTGCTGGTCGGCTGGCAAGGCGAGGATGAAGCACGGGTCCTGCTCAGCGAAAGCGACGGCGGCGAAGTGCTGATCAAGCGCGAGGCGTTGGCCGACGACTACATCGGCAAGGTCTTCTTCGCCCAGCCGCAACACAAATTCGACGTCAACCACGGCAGCCTGATTCCTCGGGCGCGTTCGTGGTTCCGTGACACCCTCAAGCGTTCGCGCTGGCTCTACACCGACGCCATCGCCGCCAGCTTCCTGATCAATATCATCGCCATGGCCGCACCGCTGTTCGTGATGAACGTGTACGACCGCGTCGTACCGAACCAGGCCACCGCCACCCTGTGGGTGCTGGCCGTGGGTATCTGCGGCGCGTACCTGTTCGACCTGGTCCTGAAAAGCCTGCGCAGCCTGTGCCTGGACCTGGCCGGTAAAAAAACCGACCTGATCATCTCGGCCACACTGTTCGAACGCATCGTCGGCATGTCCATGAAGTACCGCCCGGCGCGAGTCGGTAGCTTCGCCCAGAACATTCATGAGTTTCAAAGCCTGCGTGACTTCCTCGCGTCGCTGACCCTCACCAGCCTGATCGACCTGCCGTTCACCTTGCTGATCTTCCTGGTGATCGCCATCCTCGGTGGGCATCTGGTGTGGGTGCCGGTGCTGGCATTCCCGCTGGCGCTGGGTATCGGCTATGCGCTGCAAAAGCCGTTGGTGGCTACCATGGAACGTACCATGGCCCTGGCCGCCGAGCGCCAGTCGAGCCTGATCGAAACCCTTGCCGGGCTCGATGCGGTCAAGGTCAACAACGCCGAAAGCGAGCGCCAGTACGGCTGGGAACAGACCATCGGCACGTTGAGCCGGCTTGAGCTGCGGGTGAAGTTACTGTCGGGCCTGTCGATGAACATGACCCTGCTGATCCAGCAATTGGCCGGCGTGATCATGATCGTGTTCGGCGTGTACCAGATCATCGACGGCAACCTCAGCATGGGTGGCCTGATTGCCTGCTACATGCTCAGTGGCCGTGCCTTGAGCCCGCTGGCGTCGCTGTCGGGCCTGCTGACGCGCTACCAGCAAGCCAAGGTCACCATGACCTCGGTGGACCAGATGATGGAGCTGCCCCAGGAGCGCAATTTCGAAGAGCGCCCCATGAGCCGCCGCACCCTGCAAGGCGCCATCGAGTGCCGGGGCCTGAACTTCACCTACCCGAACCAACAGAACCCAGCGCTGAGAAACATCAACCTGGTGATCAAGCCCGGGGAAAAAATCGGCATCATCGGCCGCAGTGGCTCGGGCAAAAGCTCCCTGGCCAAATTGATCGTCGGCCTATATCAACCCGACTCCGGCGCATTGCTGGTGGACGGCGTGGACGTGCGCCAGATCGACGTGAGCGAACTGCGCCACAACATCGGCTACGTCGCCCAGGACATCCAACTGCTCGCCGGCACCCTGCGCGACAACCTGGTCAGCGGTGCGCGTTACGTCGAGGATGAAATGGTCCTGCAAGCCGCCGAACTGGCCGGTGTGCACGAATTCGCCCGCCTGCATCCCCAGGGCTACGAGCTGCAAGTCGGCGAGCGTGGGCAGAACCTGTCCGGCGGTCAGCGCCAGAACGTCGCCCTGGCCCGTGCATTGTTGCTCAACCCGCCCATCCTGCTGCTGGACGAACCCACCAGCGCCATGGACAACACCGGTGAAGAACGCTTGAAACAACGCCTGCAAGCCGTGGTGCAAAACAAGACTGTGGTGCTGGTCACGCACCGGGCTTCACTGCTCTCCCTGGTAGACCGCCTGCTGGTGGTCGACCGTGGGCAGATTCTCGCGGACGGCCCGAAAGCCGTGGTCATGGAAGCGTTGAAGAAGGGGCAGATCAGTGTTGCTTAACTCCATCAAGAGTGCGGTCGGCCGCTACTTCAAAGGCTCCGATTCGCTGCAGGGCCAACCCCTGCCCGAGGTCAACAAAGCGCTGATCGAAGATGCGCCGCGAGTCATCCGCCTGACCATCTGGGCGATCATCGGGTTCTTTGTGTTCCTGGTGGTGTGGGCAGGGTTTTCCCAGATCGACGAAGTAACCCGTGGCGACGGCAAGGCGATTCCATCGTCCAAATTGCAGAAAATCCAGAACCTGGAAGGCGGTATCGTCGCCGAGTTGTACGTCAAGGAAGGCCAGATCGTAGAAGCCGGCGCGCCGTTGATTCGCCTCGACGACACGCGGTTTGTCTCCAATGCCGGGGAAACCGAAGCCCTGCGCCTGGCCATGCAACTGCGGGTCGAACGCCTGAGTGCGCAGGTGGATGATCGCCCGCTGAACATCCCCGACGACGTGCTCAAGGCTGCGCCGAGCCAGGCTGCCAATGAGCGCTCGTTGTATGAAAGCCGTCGCCAGCAGTTGAAAGACGAAGTCGGCGGCTTGCAGGAGCAACTGGTACAGCGCCAACAGGAGCTGCGCGAGTTCACTTCCAAGCAGAGCCAGTACCGCAGCCAGTTGTCCCTGCAGCGCCAGGAAATCAACATGTCCGAGCCGCTGGTGGCTCAGGGTGCGGTATCGCCGGTGGAAGTGCTACGTCTCAAGCGCGCTGAAATGGAAACCCGCGGCCAGTTGGACGCCACCACCCTGGCGATCCCCCGCGCCGAGTCAGCGATCAAGGAAGTGCAACGCAAGATCGACGAAACCCGTGGCAAATTCCGCAGCGAAGCCCTGACCCAACTCAACGAAGCCCGTACCGAACTGAACAAGGCCGAGTCCACTGGCCGCGCCCTGGAAGACCGAGTCAGCCGCACCCTGGTCACCTCGCCGGTGCGCGGGATCGTCAAGCAGTTGCTGGTCAACACCGTCGGCGGTGTCATCCAGCCGGGCAGCGACATGGTCGAAATCGTGCCACTGAACGACACCCTGCTGGTGGAAGCCAAGATCCGGCCGCAAGACATTGCTTTCCTGCACCCGGGGCAAGAAGCGGTGGTCAAGTTCACCGCCTATGACTACACCATCTACGGCGGGCTCAAGGCCAAGCTCGAACGCATCGGTGCCGACACCATCACCGACGAAGACAAGAAAACCACCTACTACATGATCACCCTGCGCACCGACCGCAGCCACCTGGGCACCGATGAGAAGCCGTTGCTGATTATCCCGGGCATGGTCGCCTCGGTGGATATCATCACCGGCAAGAAAAGCATCCTCAGCTACCTGCTCAAGCCGATCATCAAGGCGCGGGCCGAGGCGTTGCACGAGCGGTAATTCTCTGGCGCCTTTGCCGGCCCCATCGGGAGCAAGCCTCCTCCCACAGTTGATTTGTGAATACATTCAAATGTGGGAGGGGGCTTGCTCCCGATAGGGCCATCAGCATCACCCTGGGCCTCAAACCAAACGGCCATATCGATATGCCTTAACAGTATTTAAAATCCCGTTCTTATACCTATAAATTCACTTCCCTGACCGCCGGGAGTGAATCCAATGTCCGCCACCGCTGCTGCCCCCACCACCGCCAAAACTTTCGACATCCGCCCCTTCCCCGGCAGTGTCGGCGCCGAGATCATTGGCCTGGACTTGTCCCGCCCGGTCAACGACCAGGACTTCGCCCGTATCCACCGCGCACACCTGGACCATCACGTCGTGGTGTTCCGTGACCAGCGCATCACCCCCGAACAACAGATCGCCTTCAGCCGCCGTTTCGGTGTGTTGCAGATTCATGTGCTCAAACAGTTCCTGCTGGCCAACCACCCGGAAATCCTGATCGTCTCCAACATTATCGAGAACGGCCAATCCGTCGGCCTGGGGGATGCCGGCAAGTTCTGGCACTCGGACCTGTCCTATAAGGCGCTGCCAAGCCTGGGCTCGATGCTGCATGCCCAGGAGCTGCCCGCCGAAGGTGGCGACACCCTGTTTGCCGACATGCACAAGGCCTGGGAGCAACTGCCCGAACACCTGCGCAACGCCGTGGAAGGGCGCAGTGCTGCGCACTCCTACACGGCGCGCTACAGCGAAACCAAATTCGAAGGCAACTGGCGCCCAACCTTGACCCCGGAACAGCTCGCTCAAGTCGCCGAAGTGGTACACCCCATCGTGCGCACCCACCCGGAAAATGGCCGCAAGGCGCTGTTCGTCAGCGAAGGCTTCACCACCCGCATCGTCGGCCTGCCCGATGACGAAAGCCGTGACCTGCTGGCCCAGCTCTATGCACACAGCGTGCTGCCAGAAAACATCTACCGCCACCAATGGCAACCCCACGACCTGGTGTTCTGGGACAACCGCTCGCTGATCCACCTGGCCGCCGGTTGCCCAAGCCACCTGCGCCGCAAGTTGTACCGCACCACCATCCAGGGCGATTCGCCTTTCTGATTCGGAGCATGAGCATGTCCAGAAGTCTTCCATTTGCACGCTTGGCTTTGACCATCGGCTTGGGTATCAGCCTATTGGCCGGTAGCCTGATCGCCCCGGCCACCGCCCAGGCCGAAGGTAAAATTCGCATCGCCGAGCAGTTTGGCATCGTCTACCTTTTGCTCAACGTGGTGCGTGACCAAAACCTGATCGAAAAATACGGCAAGCAAGAAGGCATCGACATCGAGGTCGACTGGACCCAGTTGTCCGGTGGCGCAGCCGTCAACGACGCTTTGCTCGCCGGTTCCATCGACATCGCCGGAGCCGGCGTCGGCCCCTTGCTGACCATCTGGGACCGCACCCACGGCAAGCAGAACATCAAGGCTGTGGCCTCCCTGGGTAACTTCCCCTATTACCTGATCAGCAATAATCCCAAGGTCAAAACTATCGCCGACTTCACCGAACAAGACCGCATCGCAGTGCCGGCTGTGGGGGTATCGGTGCAATCGCGCTTCCTGCAATACGCCGCAGCCAAACAGTGGGGTGACAAGGAATTCAATCGCCTCGACAAGTACACCGTCGCCGTCCCGCATCCTGACGCCACTGCAGCGTTGATCGCCGGCGGTACCGAGTTGACCGGGCACTTTTCCAACCCGCCGTTCCAGAACCAGGCGCTTACCAACCCTAACGTGCATGTAGTACTGAACACCTATGACCTGTTGGGCCCGAACTCGCCGACGGTGCTGTTCGCCACCGAAAAATTCCGCAAAGACAATCCGAAAACCTACACGGCATTTGTCGAGGCGTTGACCGAAGCTGCGCAATTCGCCCAGAACGACAAAGGCGCGGCGGCGGACACCTACATCCGTGTCACCAAGGCCAAGATTGACCGTGCCGAACTGCTGAAAATCATCGACAACCCGCAGTTCGAATTCAGCGTCACCCCGAAAAATACCTACCCGCTGGCCGAATTCCTCTACCGCGTTGGCGCCATCAAGAACAAGCCTGAATCGTGGAAGGACTACTTCTTCCAGGACGCCAAGCCCTTGCAAGGAAGCTGACATGAACGCGCCTTTGCAAGGCCACACGGCCAGCAGCCTGAACACCGCCGAGCCACTCTTGGCCGTGGACCACGTCAGCCTTGAATACCGCACCCCCGAGCGTGTGGTGCGGGCCACTCACCAAGTCAGTTTCGAGATCGACCCGGCCGACCGTTACGTCTTGCTCGGCCCTTCGGGTTGCGGCAAATCAACCCTGCTCAAGTCCATCGCCGGGTTTATCAAACCCTGTGAAGGCGAGATTCGCTTGCTGGGGCAGAAGGTCGAACAGCCCGGCCCGGATCGTATTGTAGTGTTCCAGGAATTTGACCAGTTGCCGCCGTGGAAAACCGTCAAGCAGAACGTGATGTTCCCGCTGCTGGCCTCCAAGATGTTGAAGCGTGGCGAGGCCGAAGAGCGTGCGCTGCATTACCTCGATAAAGTTGGCCTCAGTGCTTTTTCCGACGCCTACCCCCACACCCTTTCCGGCGGCATGAAGGCCCGTGTGGCGATTGCCCGCGCGCTGGCCATGCAGCCGAAAATCCTGCTGATGGACGAACCCTTCGCCGCCCTCGACGCCCTGACCCGGCGCAAGATGCAGGAAGAGTTGCTGCTGCTCTGGGAAGAGGTGCGTTTCACCCTGTTATTCGTCACCCACTCCATCGAGGAGGCGCTGGTGGTGGGTAACCGCATCCTGTTGTTGTCGCCCCACCCCGGCCGCGTGCGCGCCGAGATCCACAGCCATCAATACGACTTGCACAGCCTTGGCGGTGTGGAGTTCCAGGCGTCGGCGCGGCGTATTCATCGCCTGCTGTTCGATGAAGTGCCCGAGGCCGAGCGTGAGTTGGGTTTCGCTGATATTCGCATCGCTTACTGAAGGGGCCGACGTATGCGCCAGGAATTTGAAGTCAGTCTCGAACCGCTGCTCAGCGTGCCTGTGGAGCGCGAGCTGCCATTTCGCCAACGCCTGTGGCAGCAAGGCTGGTTGCGCAAGGGCCTGATCCTGATCGTGCTCGCCATTCTCTGGGAGGCGGTTGCCCGCTACCAGAACAACGACCTGCTGCTGCCGAGCTTTTTGCAGACCTCTCAGGCACTGTTCGACGGCCTGCTCAGTGGCGAGTTGCTGAGCAAAGTCAGTATCTCGCTGGTGGTGCTGATCAAGGGTTACCTGATCGGTATCGTGCTGGCGTTTGCCTTGACCACACTGGCGGTGTCGACCCAGTTGGGTCGCGACTTGCTTAGTACGTTGACCTCAATGTTCAACCCGCTGCCGGCCATCGCATTGCTGCCGTTGGCGCTGCTGTGGTTCGGCCTGGGGCAGAACAGCCTGATCTTTGTGCTGGTGCATTCGGTGCTGTGGGCCTTGGCGTTGAACACCTATTCGGGGTTTCTTGGCGTGTCCGAAACCCTGCGCATGGCGGGCCGCAACTATGGCCTCAAGGGTATGCGCTTCGTGCTGTTCATCCTGATCCCGGCGGCGCTGCCGTCGATCCTGGCCGGGCTCAGGATCGGCTGGGCATTTGCCTGGCGTACGCTGATCGCCGCCGAGTTGGTGTTCGGTGCCACCAGCGGCAAGGGTGGGTTGGGTTGGTACATCTTCCAGAATCGCAATGAGCTGTACACCGACAAGGTCTTTGCCGGCTTGGCGGTGGTGATTCTGATCGGCTTGCTGGTGGAAAACCTGGTGTTCAATACCTTTGAGCGGCTTACGGTGAAGCGCTGGGGTATGCAGCGCTGAGCCAATGATCCCTGCTACGATTGCGCCCAGTTCACTCCCCACTGATCACGAGTGCTTGGCATGCAATTACCGGATATGAACCTGCTGGTCGCCCTCGACGCGTTGCTTGACGAGGGCAGTGTGGTCGGCGCCGCGCGGCGTATGAACCTCAGCCCGGCCGCCATGAGCCGCACCCTCACGCGGATCCGCGAAGCGGTGGGCGATCCGATCCTGGTGCGTGCCGGCCGTGGCCTGGTGCCGACCCCCAAGGCCCTGGAGCTGCAAGGCCAGGTGCGCAACGTGGTGGAGCAGGCCGCGCTGCTGTTTCGCTCGGCGGACCAAGTGGACTTGAGCACACTGCGCCGCCGCTTCAGCGTGCGTGCCAATGACTTCTTCATCGGGGTGTATGGCGGTCGGCTGTTCGACACCATGGAGCGTGTGGCGCCGCTCTGCGAACTGCGTTTCGTGCCCGAAGGCGACACCGACGACGAAGCTTTGCGCGAAGGGCGCCTGGACCTTCGCGTGAGCAACACCATGCCGGTCAGCCCCGAGGTGAAGGTGCAGAACCTGTTCTCCACCACCTTCGTCGGTCTGGCGCGGCAAGACCACCCGTTGTTCGACGAAGAAATCACCGCCGCACGCTTTGCCAGCTATTCCCACATCAGCATCTCGCGGCGCGGCATCGCCCGTGGGCCGATCGACACCGCGCTGAGTGAGCAGGGCCTGGAGCGCCGCGTAGCGATGATCGCGCCGGGCTTTCACGGCGCGATGTTCATGCTGTCGGACTCCGACCTGATCCTGCCGGTGCCCAAGGAAGCGCTCTTGAGTGCAAAGCGCCTGAACCTGCCACTGCGTGCATTTCCGCTGCCGATCTCGTTGCCGACGCTGGTATTGGCCCAATCCTGGCACCCGCGCTTCGACAAAGACCCGGCGCACAAATGGCTGCGCGAAACCATGCGCGAGAGTTGCCACGCCACCTGGCTCGAAGCCCAACCCAACTAAAAACCTCAAGCCATGCACAATAAAAATGTGGGAGGGAGCAAGCCCCCTCCCACATTTGGATTGCGTCTGGCGCACTTATAACCTGCCAACAAGTCACTTTTTGTCATGCAAGTGCCTGATTAAACTGCTCGGGTATTTATCATTCCGAGTTACCTGTTCATGACGTCCCTCGCTGCCCCCGCGCTCCAGGCCGCAGCCAAACCCACTGCCCTTAGCCCGCCGGTATTCGGCCTGCGCATCATCATCGGCCTGGTCGGCGTGTTGCTGGCGGTGCTGGTGTCTGGTCTCAACGAGATGGTCACCAAGGTCGCCCTCGCTGATATCCGCGGTGCGCTGTACATCGGCTTTGACGAAGGCACTTGGCTGGTTGCCGCCTACACCGCCACGTCCGTAGCGGCTATGGCCTTTGCGCCGTGGTGTTCGGTGACGTTTTCCCTGCGCCGCTTCACGCTGTGCGCCATCGGTTTGTTCACCGTGCTGGGCATCCTCTGCCCGTTCGCGCCGAACTACGAAAGCCTGCTGCTGCTGCGCACCGTGCAAGGCTTGGCCGGTGGTGCGCTGCCGCCGATGCTGATGACTGTGGCGCTGCGCTTCCTGCCGGCCAACGTCAAGCTCTATGGCCTGGCCGGCTATGCACTGACCGCTACTTTCGGCCCGAGCCTGGGCACACCGTTGGCGGCGCTGTGGACCGAATACGTCGGCTGGCAATGGGCGTTCTGGCAGATCGTTGTACCGTGCCTGCTGGCCATGGCGGCTGTCGCTTATGGCCTGCCGCAAGACCCGCTGCGCCTGGAGCGCTTCAAGCAATTCAACTGGCGCGGCCTGCTGCTGGGGTTTCCGGCGATCTGCATGTTGGTGATCGGCCTGCTGCAAGGCAATCGCCTGGACTGGTTCGAGTCGGGCCTGATCACCTTCCTGCTGTGTGGCGGCACCGTGTTGCTGGTGTTGTTCATGCTCAACGAATGGTCGCACCCGATGCCGTTCTTCAAGTTGCAGATGCTCGGCCTGCGCAACCTGGCGTTTGCCCTGATCGTGCTGGCAGGTGTGCTAATGGTGTTGACCTCGGTGATCATCATCCCGTCGAGTTTCCTCGCCCAGGTCCAGGGCTACCGGCCGCTGCAAACCGCGCCGGTGATGCTGCTGATGGCGTTGCCGCAGTTGATCGCGTTGCCGCTGGTGGCGGCGCTGTGCAACTTGCGCTGGGTCGATTGCCGCTGGGTATTGGGGATCGGCTTGAGCATGTTGGTGCTGTGTTGCATCGGCAGTTCGCACCTGACCTCGGCGTGGATCCGTGACGATTTCTATGGCTGGTACCTGCTGCAGATTTTCGGCCAGCCCATGGCCGTGTTGCCACTGCTGATGCTGTCCACCGGCAGTATCCAACCCATCGAAGGGCCGTTTGCGTCTGCCTGGTTCAACACCGTCAAAGGCCTGGCCGCTGTGATCGCCACCGCCGTGCTGGACACGCTGACCACCCAGCGCCTGCACTTGCACTCAACCATGCTGGTGGACCGCCTGGGCAATTCGCCCCTGGCCGATGCTGATGCGCCGGGCCTCGCCCATCGCCTGCACGAGCAGGCCGTGGTGCTGACCTCTTCGGATCTTTACGTCGTCATGGCCGGTGTCGCGGCGGCGTTGATCCTGCTGATTTTCTGGATGCCCACGCGGATCTATCCGCCTCGCGCTCCGACCTAGCCACAAGGACTTTCCATGAAACGCAAAGACAAAATTGCCGTCTCCGTTATTGCTGTATTTGCCGTTGGCGTACTGGTTTACCTGGTCGCGCCAGGCGTGCTGGGCAGCAGGCACCAGACCACCAACGACGCCTTCGTCGCCGCCGACTTCACCCTGGTCGCGCCGCGGGTGGCGGGCTTCATCAAGGAAGTGTTGGTGGAAGACAACCAGCGCGTCAAAGCCGGCCAATTGTTGGCATTGATCGACGACCGCGACTTTCGCGCCGCCGCCCAGGCTGCCGACGCCGATACGTTGGTGGCCCAGGCGCAACTGAAAAACGCCAGCGCAACCCTGGAGCGCCAAAGCTCGGTGATCGCCCAGGCCCAAGCCACCGTGGCCGCTGACCGCGCCGAAATGGCCTTTGCCGAACATGAACTGAACCGCTACAACCACCTCGCTGGCGTGGGCGCGGGCACCGTACAGAACGCCCAGCAAGCCAAGACCCGCATCGATCAGGCCACCGCGCGCCTGGCCAACGCCACCGCCGTGTTGGCGGCCGAGCGCAAGCAGGTGGAAATCCTCACCGCCCAGCGTGATGCGGCCGAAGGTGGGCTCAAGCGCGCCCAGGCGGCGTTGGAAATGGCCAGCTATCAGCTGTCCTACACGCGCATCGTCGCGCCGGTGGATGGCATGGTCGGTGAGCGTGCGGTAAGGGTCGGCGCCTACGTGACGCCGGGCAGCAAGATCCTCGCGGTCGTGCCGTTGGCCGAGGCTTATGTGGTGGCCAATTTCCAGGAGACGCAACTGTCCCACATGCACGCCGGCCAAGCCGTGCAGGTGCGTGTCGACAGCCTCGACGGCGAGTTGCTCAACGGCCACCTGGAGAGCCTGGCACCGGCCACGGGCGTGACGTTCGCCTCGGTCAAACCGGACAACGCCACTGGCAACTTCACCAAGGTGGTGCAGCGTATTCCGGTGAAGATCGTCCTCGAACCGAACCAGCCACTGACCCAGCGCCTGCGCGTCGGCATGTCGGTAGAGGCCAGCGTCGATACCCGGCCGGTCGCGCAACAGCGTGAGGTGGCCCAGCAATGAGACACGTCGCCTGGCTCACCTTGAGCCTGATCAGCCTGAGCGCCTGCACGGTCGGCCCGGATTTCCAGCGGCCACAGGGTCCACACATCAGCCAGTGGAGCGAACCCCAGGGCCGTCAGGCCGCCAGCCACGCCGTCAGCGACCCCTTGCAGGAGCGCTGGTGGGATGTATTCCACGACGAGCAGCTATCGTCTCTCACGCGCCGCGCCCTCAGCGATAACCTCGACCTGAAACTGGCCAGCAGCCGCCTGCAACAAAGCCGCGCCGTACGCCAAGTAACCACGGCCGAACGCTACCCCAACGTCGATGCCGGTGGCGGTTATCAACGCAAGCGCAACAGCGGCAAAGGTTTGAGCGACCCCTCCGGCGAGAACGGCCGTTCGGCCTTCAACCAATGGGACGCGGGCTTCTCGGCCGCCTGGGAACTGGACTTCTGGGGCCGGGTCAAGCGCGAAACCGAGGCCGCCGATGCCACCCTGGAGGTCGCCGAAAACGACCGCCGCGCCGTGTTGTTGTCGGTGCTGGCCGAGACCGCCCAGGACTACATTCAACTGCGCGGCGTGCAAAACACCCGCGCCGTTACCGAGCAAAACCTCGACGTCGCCCGCCACAGCCTCAAGCTCTCGCAGCTGCGCCTGGCCGACGGCGTGGCCACCGACCTGGACGTGGCCGAAGCCGCTGCCCAGGTCGCGACCATCGAAGCGCGCCTGCCAGATCTGCAGCAGCGCCAGGACCAATTGATCAACGCCCTGAGCCTGCTGATGGGCGAGCCGCCCCAGGCCCTGCACGCGCAGCTGTCCAAGGACGCCGCCGTGCCGCAAACCCAGCGCCAGGTCGCCATCGGCCTGCCCTCGGAACTCGCTGAACGCCGCCCGGATATCCGTCAGGCAGAAGCCCGCCTGCACGCCGCCACCGCGACTATCGGCGTGGCCAAGGGCGACTTTTACCCGCGCATTACACTGTCTGGCAACCTCGGCTCCCAAGCCATGCAACTGTCGGACTTCGGCTCCTGGGGCTCCCGCGCCTTTGCCTTCGGCCCGCAATTTAGCCTGCCACTGTTCAACGGCGGTCGCCTGCAAGGCATGTTGAATTTGCGTGAAGCCCAACAGCAGGAAGCGGCGCTGGCGTACCAGCAAACCGTGTTGCGTGCCTGGCATGAGATCGACGACCAGCTGACCCGCTACAACGCCAGCCAACTGCGCCGCGACAGCCTCGCCGAAGCCGTGCGCCAGAACCAGATCGCCCTCACCACCGCGCAACATCAGTATGTCGAAGGCGTGGTGGATTTCGTCAACGTACTCACGGTGCAAAGCGCGTTGCTGGCGACCCAGGAACAGTGGGTGGAAAGCTCTACCGGCGTGTCTTTGGCCATGGTCGGCTTGTACAAGGCGCTGGGAGGAGGGTGGGAGTCGGTGTATCCGTTGCAGACCGCCGGGCGCTGAGCAACAAAGAGTTTTTGTCAGTCGCGAAATAAGATGTAATGATAATTGCTCTCAATAACGTGACCGAGCTTTTCATGAGCATCGCGACTGACGGCCAGCAACAGCTTCACATCCTGTATCGCGACCATCACGGCTGGCTGCAAGGCTGGTTGCGCAAGCGCCTGGGTGACCGTGAGCACGCCGCTGATGTGGCGCAGGACACCTTCCTGCGCCTGCTGGTGTCCGGGCGTTTCCCGGGCGACAAGGAAAGCCGCAGCTACCTGGCACAGATCGCGCGCAATCTGGTGATCGACCAATGGCGCCGCCTGCGTATCGAGCGCGCCTACCTGGAGAGCATCGCGCACCTGCCCGAGCCCGAGTCACCGTGCCTTGAAACCCGTGCACTGATCCTCGAAACCCTGATGCAGATCGACGCCATGCTCGACCGCATGCCCGACAATGTGCGCCGCGCGTTTTTGCTGTCGCAGTTCGAAGGCTTGAGCTATGCGCAGATCGCCGAGCGCCTGGGCGTCACCGTCAGCTCAGTGCAGAAGTACATGACCCGGGCCATCGTCGCCTGCTACCAAGTGGTTTACGACGAATGAAACACGATGCGCCCATCGCACCGGCAATTGTCGAGCAAGCCAGTGAGTGGCTGATGCTGCAATGGGGTGGCGAACTGCAAGGTGAGCACCGCCGAGCGTTCGCCCAATGGCAAGCGGCCGACCCGGAACACCGGCGTGCCTGGCAACGTTTGCAGCAACTGCAACAAACCCTTGGCGGCGTACCCGCCGACAGCGCTCGGGTAGTCTTGCGCGACGCCCCGGACACCCAGCGCCGTGCCGCGCTGAAGTTGCTTGGTTTGCTGCTGGTGGCTGGGGGCAGCGGCTATCTGGTCCAGCGCAGCGAGCCCTGGCAGGCCGCCTTCGCCGAGCACCGCACCGCCACGGGTGAAATTCGCCACGTCACCTTGAGCGACGGCACGCAGTTGGACCTCAACAGTGACAGCGCCGTAGACCTGCGTTTCAGCGTCAGCGAACGGCGTATCCGCCTGATCCGTGGCGAGGTGCTGCTGACCAGCGGCCACGATCCCTCCCGGCCGTTGATCGTCGAAACGCCTGCCGGTGATGTGCAGGCATTAGGCACGCGCTTTGCCGTGCGCGAACTGCCCGACGGTAGCCGTGTCGACCTCTATGAAGGCCGCCTGCGAGTCACTCCGCTGCACGGCACGGCGGTGCAAATGAATGCCGGTGACAGCCTTTGGTTCAGCGCACGCCAATGCGCTGCGCTGCCGGCGGTGAGCGCCAATGCCAGCAGTTGGACCCAGCATCGCCTGGTCGCCGAGCGCCAGCCGCTGGGAGAGTTCGTGGCGCAGTTGAGCCGCTATCGCTCGGGCTTGTTGCGCTGTGATCAAGCCGTAGCTGGCCTGTTGTTGACCGGCGTGTTTCCACTCAACGATACCGATGCGATTCTCGCGGCCCTGGAGCGCTCATTGCCGGTGCAGGTGCAGGCCGTGACGCGCTACTGGGTGACGATCAAGGCGCGCGCCTGAAAAAATTATCATCAGCGCTTGTCGGTTTTTGCGCGCCGTGCGGGATACCTCTTGAAAGCCAATCAAGAAGCGTTCTCACGGGGAGTCCTGCAATGTCGCACCACCCAATCCAACCCTTGGCCCGCGCCCTGCGTCGTGGCTTGTTTGCTGGCCTGCTAGCGACCGTGCCGGTGCTGCCGAACCTGGCTCAAGCCGAAGAAAGCACCGAGGCGCTGCGCACCTATGACATTCCGGCGAGTAGCCTCGACCAGGCGTTGAACCGTTTCGCCAGCGCCTCGGGCATCCTCTTGTCAGTTGACGCGACGCTCACCGAAGGCAAGCGCAGCGCAGGGCTGAAAGGGCGTTACGGCATAGGCGCGGGGTTGGAACGCGTGCTGGCGGGCAGCGGTCTGGCGGCGGTGCAATCCCAGGGCAGTTGGTCATTGCAGGCCATTTCCGGCGACGGCGCATTGCAGCTGGGGGCGACCCAGATCAGTGGCCAGCAGGAGCAGGAAAGCGCCTGGGGCCCAGTGGACGGCATTGTCGCCAAGCGCAGTGCATCTGGCAGCAAGACCGACTCGGCGCTGGTGGAAATCCCCCAGACAATCAACGTGATTACCGCCGCCGAGATCAAGGCGCGTGGTGCCCAGAGTGTCACCCAGGCGTTGCTCTACACGCCCGGCATGACCGCGGGCGGCTTCGCCGATCGGGTCAAGTTGTTCGATGAGCCAACCTCCCGCGGTTTTTCGCCCACGCCGCTGTACCTCGACGGCTTGCACTTGCCCTACGGCGGTGGCAGCACCGGCGGCGCGTTGCAGATCGAGCCGTACTCCCTGGAGCGCATCGAAGTGCTCAAGGGCCCGGCGTCAGTGCTTTACGGCCAGAACCAGCCGGGCGGCATCGTCAATATGGTCAGCAAGCGGCCCAGCGAAACCCCGGTACGCCAAGTGGTGCTGGAGGCCGGCACCTACGAACACAAAAGCGCCGCCATCGACCTGAGTGGCCCGCTGGATGAACAGGGGCAATTTCTCTATCGCCTGACCGGCCTGGCCAATGACGGGCAGGACGAGATCAACTATGTCGAAAACAAGCGCCAGTTCATCGCCCCCAGCCTCACCTGGCGCCCCAATGACGACACCAGCCTGACCCTGTTCGCCCAGTACCAGAAAGACAAAGGCGTACCCGAAGCCCAAGGCTTGCCAGCGTCCGGCACGCTGTGGGACAACCCCAATGGCAAGATCAAGCGCGACGTATTTATCGGCGAGCCGGGCGTCAACCAATACAACCGCGAGCAATACGTGCTGGGCTACGAGGTTTCCCATCGCCTCAACGACATCTGGACCCTCAAGCAAAACGCTCGCTACGCCGAGGTAGACGATCGCTACACCGCACCGCTGCACGGTTACCGCTTCGTCGCCAACCCGGCCACCGGCGTGCAAGACCAGCGCTACCTGCAACGTTTCGGCGTGGACTGGTCGCAGACCAACAAGGTGTTCGGCGTCGACAGCATTGCCCAGGCCGAATTCGACACGGGCGCGTTGTCCCACACCGTCATCGTTGGCTTGGACTACTACCATTCCAACTCGCAGTTTCATGGCCTGTATGACCGCAACCCGCCGATCATCGACCTGTTCAAGCCGGTCTACGGCCAGCGCATGAACTTCGGCCAACCCTATCGCTGGGACCGCACCGTCACCCAGACCGGCTTGTACGTGCAGGACCAGATCAAGCTGGATAAATGGGCGCTGGTGCTCGGTGGGCGCTATGACTGGGCCAATGTGGTGAACAAGGAGCCGTTGGCCGATACCCGCTTTGCCAGCAAAGACCAGGCGTTCACCGGCCGTGCGGGTCTGGTGTATCTATTCGATAACGGCGTGGCGCCCTTTGTCAGCTACTCGGAATCCTTCCTGCCGCTGGCCGGCACCGACTCGAACCGAAAACCGTTCGAACCGTCCACCGGCAAACAATACGAAGTCGGCGTGAAGTACCAGCCGCCAGGCCAAAAGAGTTTTATCCAAGCCTCGGTGTACCAACTGGACCAGGACAATGTGCTGACCACCAACCCGGTGGACACCACCTTCAGCACCCAAAGCGGCGCCATGCGCTCGCGGGGTGTTGAACTGGAAGCCAAGGCCGTTCTGAGTGACGCCTGGGAAATCATCGCCTCGGCTGCGCGCAACGACATCAAATACACCAAGGACAACGACGGCCGCCAGGGTCGCCACCCGGCCGGTATTTCGCCACTCACCGCCTCGATGTGGGTCAATTACACCGTGCTTGGTGACACCCCGCTGGCCGGCCTTGGCGCGGGCCTGGGCGTACGCTATGCCCGTCAAAGCCTGGGCGACTACTACGAGGGCGCCTTCAACGTGCCGTCCTACAGCGTTTACGATGCAAGCCTCAGCTACGACCTGGGCACCTCGCCGCTCAAGCTCAAGGGCGTGAAACTGGCGATGAACGTACAGAACCTCAGCAACAAGACGTACGTGTCGCAGTGCACCAGTGACTTGGACTGCTACTACGGCGAAGGGCGAACGGTGGTGTCGAGCCTGACCTACGATTGGTAATTGCGCTTTTATGTGCGCAATAACATGAGCGTGATGTCGTCTTCGGCTGCGCACCCGTCAAGGGTGCGCTATGTGATCGTCTTAAGCGGGTCTTGCCATCAGCTGCGATTCAAACCGGGTGCAGACATTGGAAAGCATGCTCACATCGGCACCGCTACAGCCCGCTGCCTCAAAAAAAACGGAGGCTTGCCGCACGACAGCATAGACGTCAGTGACGATGGCTCTTGCTTCATCCTTCCCCAGCCCAAAGCGCTCAGGTGTACTCAGCAAATTGCTGACAGACGAAACCCTGCCTTCATTCCCGATGATGAGGGCCTGCAGGCCCAACTGCGTCGGGTGGGGTAGCACGTCAAATACTGGCGCAAGGGAATAACCCGTAGAGCTGGTCAACAGTAGTCCGGTTTGTTTCAGGTGGTCGTCGCTATTTCCGATAAGCACATTGAAAGCCATGCGCCTATAAAGCTCTCGCATATCTAACGTTGCATCGTCGCTGACCTTCTTCAAAACATCTGCGATTCTGGAATAGGAAACGTCACCCTCAACCGCGCCAACATGCATTCTCGGCTTCTCAGCGCTTACCAACGAGTTGCAGCTGACATAGTGCCCGCGACCTGCTCCTTCATGCCGGTCAAAACGTTCGACCATCAACACCGGTTTGCCGGCTACCTCTACCAACTTGTGCCCTGCTGCGGGTAGACCCGCTGCGTCTGCCATTTGAAGGCTGGCAAATTCAGCACGTGGCTGATCGAAAATATCGTCGCTCCGGCCGAGTTTAGCGATCCACTCCTTACCTTCATGGGTCACAGTGACCTTCGGTCTTGCGCCACCCATGGAACTGCCGAATTCGAATAGCCGTGCGATTTGCGCAGGTAGGTTCACTTCACCTTTTTCGATTTGATCGAGGCCCACCATGATTCTTTCAAGATCTTCAAATTGCGGTGGTTGGTGCAGGGGTGGCAACAGATGTCGTGACGCACTGAAAAGCAGGCAACCAACCCCCGTACCCCGCGAGGCAAGCAGCCATTCGATTTCGTTTTGTGGGTGCTGTTTGTGGGTGGCCAGCAGGACACGCCGGCCCCAATTGTCTGGAGTGGCGTCGTCAAGCACCCCGAACATGCGCGTAGAGAAATACTGGCCACTGGTCAGTGGCACATTCAGCGGGTCAATCGCAAAGGCGTTGGGGCGCGCGAGCCAGCTATTGGCGTAGCGAAAAACGAACCCACTGCCGTGCATGGCCACCTCACCCACAGGGACTGGGTCACCGACTGAGTGAGCTGAAAAAACAAATGCATTACCAATCGGCGTCCAAGACATTGGGTTCTCCTTCTGTGCGAATGCGCTCGGGCTCACGGGCAAGGCTCATGGTAATCCCAACCTGGTCAAGTTCCGGCGACGCGATGCTCGCCATTGCCTCCTCTAGATCCATCGCGCTTAGAACATTCATCAGTACCCCGAGGGATACGCCCGCCTCTCCCTGTCTCAGCCGTTGATACGTCTGCCGTGTGATTCCCGCGCGACTGCATATTGTGGAAATTTTTAACCGACGACGAATGCGGGCTATTTCGATACCGTTCCCGATACCCTTCATCAGCTCATCGCTTCTCTCTGAGATATACCCTTTGTGAGGGTAGGGCCTTTCCAATTTGAGCATGATATATCACCCATTAATGCGATAGGAGTAACTTATATCATCCAAATTACTAAATACAGCACATAAAAAACCGGTTCGATGCCGGTTTTTCCATGTCGAAAGACTCAACGGTTCTGCAAAAACACCACATACCCCCGAAACCACTCACTTCCCTGCAAATACCCCGGTTCTTCCCATTCCCCACCCTGAATCAAGCCAATCTTGAACGGCACCCCCATCCGATTCATCCGTGGCAGGTAAGCCGCGTAGTCGGGGATGCTATGGCGCCCTTGATACGTCTGCACCACCACTTCATCCACCACCCCCTTGAGCTGGGCGATGGCGGCCGGGTCGGCGTTGCTGCTCCAGTCCATCAGGCCGGTGATGCTCAGGCGCAGGTCGGCGGGCAGGCGTTGGCGAAAATCGCGCAGGAAGTCGGCGTATTCGTGCAGGTATTGGGTGCGGGCGTCAAAATCGATCTGGATGCCGATTACCGGGTTGCCCGCGTCACGCCAGCGTTGCACCTGGCCAAGCAGTTGGGTGTAGACCTGTTCCGGCCAGTGCAAGGTGTGGGCACGGTAGACCACCCAGACTTCGCCTTGGGTAATACGCGGTACGCTGATGCCCTGGGCGATCAGTTGCACGCCGCGTTGCGGCGCGCGGCGGGTGGAGTTGATCTGGCCCTGAAGGATGTACAGGGTCTGCGCCTGCTTGATAACCGGTTGGGGCGTGACGCCGCTCCACAGCCAGAAGGCGTCGTAGTCGCGGGCGTCGACGGTGCCGAAAGCCGGGCTTGCCAGCAACAGCAAGCCCAGCCACAGCGACTTCACCAGTAGTACTGCAGCGATTTGCCCCACTGGGTGTCGGCGAAACCGGTCTTGAGTTGGCGGAACCAGGCTTTGCGCACCGCTGGCGCGACGTCCTCGCCACCACAACTGTTGTAGCCAGCCGGCGCGTAGCAGTTGATGGCGCGGAACAGCGCATAGGCCTTGTCGGTTTTCGGCGCCTTGGCGTTGGCGATCACCTGTTTGTAGCCGTCCAGGCGCGAGAAGGTTTCACCCTTGAACTGCGAGGCGGTGCTGCCCAGGCTGCCGGCGGCGCGGGGTTGTTCCAGGGGCATGCCGTCCAGGCCGTTGCGCAGGATGAATTCACCGAAGCAGTTCAAGGCGTGGGGGTTTTTAGCGTCGTCCTGCAAGGTCGCGGCGGTTTGCGCGATGCTTGGGCAGGCATAGCCGGATTCGGCTTTGTCACCGTCCCACTGGAACAGCTTCAAGGTCTGGCCGCTGGTATAGGTGTAGCCCAGGCTGGTGCCGAGTTTGTCCTCAGAGAGCGACGCTTGCTTGAGGTCGTCGGCAAAGGTGGCGTACTGGCCGTGAAGCAGGTCTTTGTAGAGCAGCACAAATTGCGCGCTCTGGCGCTCGGTCGGGTCGCTGGCCTTGGCGACCTGCTGGCGCAACAGGTCAGGGCCGGCGACGTTGCGCAGCAGGATGTAACGCACTTGCTTGGCGCTGATCGGCGAGTCGGCGGCGAACACCTTGGCCAGTTGGCCGCTGCGCTCGTAGTTCATCGCCAGTGCCAGCTCTAGCTGGTCGCGTTGCAGCGGTTGCTTGGCCAGGGGCAGCAGTTGCAGCCACAGGGCTTCGGCGCCTTTCCAGTCTTGCTTGGCCTCCAGGGCCAGGGCACGCAGGGTCTGTTGGCTGAAGGCGAAGTAATCGAGGTTCGATGGCACATCTGCGGGCAGATGCTTCAGGGCAGTGTCGGGTTGATGCTCGACGTACAGCGCATGCGCCGCTTGCAGGTAGTCGAACAGCGCCGGCTCGTTGGCAAAGGTGGCTTTCTGCTTGTCGAGGTCTTCGCGGGTCAACAGAGGCGGGGTATGAGCGCGCATCGCCATCAGGTCGCTGACCACCTGCAGCATCGGGCTGTTCGCCGACTTGTTGCCGACCATCAGCAACTTGAGGTCGGCCTCTTCCACCAACTCGTCGACGCTCACATTACGCTGGGCGTCGGTGGCCTCGGTAAATTGCCAGGTGAAGTCGTCGGCGAGTTTGGCGTCGTCGTCTGCCAGCCAATGCACGCGGCGCAGCAGGCCACGGGCGGATGCAACGTAATCGCCCTGTGGATACGTTTTCAGGTAACCGAGAAAGCCTTCTTCGGCATCGCTCAGGGCGGCCTTATCCACATGCTCGCGTTGCGGCATGCCGTACTCGTCGAAGGCTTCGGCCTGGGCCTGGTTCAATGATGTGCGAGCGGTCATGTACAGCGCGGTTTCCTTCAGCCAGGGCACATCGCTGGTAGTGGCGGCGGCGAAACCGCGTTCGGCGTCACCGAAGCGCCCGCTGTAGAAATCAGCGGCGGCCTGCAGGTAGGTGCGAAACAGCTGGGCGTTGGCCGATGGGGTCTGCTGTGCATCCACGACCTGGCCGTCCCAGTTGCAGGTGGTGAGCAATTGCAGCCGCGCCTTGACCAACAGGTCACGCTCGGTCGCCGGCATTTGGGCTTTGATCACCTGGCTGATAAACGCGGTGGCGCTGCCCTCGCTATTGCTGCGGCAGCGGCTGCCTTCGCCATTGAGGAAGGCTTCGCCGGCAGTTTTGGCGTCGTCGCGCTTGATGCCCACAGAGGCAAGCAACACATCGAGTTCTGGGCTGGGCGTTTTGTCCGAGTCCGCGTCAGTCTCTGCATTCGCGGCAGGCGTGAGGCGATACACCGGGAACGGTACCGGGCCAAAGCCCTGGGCCAGGTCATCTTCACCCAAGGCATTGGGCGTCAGCGGCGCGGCTTTCTTGTCGGCCAGCAACAGGCGCAGGTTGACCCGGCTGTCGTTGCCTGGGCTGAGAAAGGGCTGGTTGCTGCAGGGTTCGAGGCTGTCACGCGAGACCCGCCAGTCCGGGTAGCACGAGTCGTCGGAACTGGCCTGGGCCTGGAGGGAAATACCGGCCAGCAGGGCCAGTGCCAGAGGTGACAAAAAACCGATGCGCATGACGTGTCCTTGATCCTTGGTCCTTGGAGGGAGCCAATAATAGCCTGATCCTGACGCTTGCTTCGGTGAAGGCCTACACAAATTGCTGATTTGTCCGATTCCAGCGGCGAACCCGGGGCTTTTGTCCTAGAGTGGCGGTGTTTGCGCTTAGGCAAGCAGGGCAATGCCAGGGGAATTGAGGTGCGTCGGTCTGTGGTAGAGCAAAATGAAAAACTCGCGGTGTTGCCTGCTTCCCATCGCCTGACCTGGGAGGGCGCCACTTGGCTCAGCCGTCTCTGGTGGGTGCCGATCCTGGCGCTGGCTATGGCCCTGCGGTTTTACCACCTCACTTCAGCGGCGATCTGGGGCGACGAAGGGTCGAGCCTGCTGCTCAGCGAATACGCCGTGGCCGACCTGTGGTTTCACGCAGCCCATGATGTGCATCCGCCGCTGTATTTCTTCCTGCTGCGCGGCTGGATCGAGGTGTTCGGCGACAGCATCGGCTCGATCCGCAGCATGAGTGCCATCCCCGGCGTGGTCGCGGTGGGCCTGGGTATCTGGCTGACGCGGCAACTGTCCACCCGACGCGCGGCGGTGCTGGCGGGAATCCTGCTGGCGCTGCTGCCCACGGCGGTGCGCTACAGCCAGGAAGTACGCATGTATTCGCTGCTGGGCGTGTGGCTGTTGGGCGCTACGCTGGCGCTGGTGTACTGGCTGCGCCAACCCGAGCGTACGCGTTACCTGGCCGCGTATGTGCTGTTGATGAGTGCCGGTTTCTACACCCATTACTTCACTGCGTTGTGTGTGCTGGTGCATTGGGCGTACTTGGGGGGGCAGGCGCCGGGGCAACGTTTGCTCACGCGACCTGCGTGGTGGGTAGCCAACGCCACGATAGTGCTGTTGTACCTGCCCTGGCTGCCGAACCTGTTGGACCTGGTGCAGCACGTCGACCAACTCAAGGTCGGCGGGGACATTGGTTGGGAAGATCCGGTCAACCTGCAGTCCCTGCCGTCGATGATCTGGCAGTTCGTGCTGCAGGATGAAGGCGTTGATTTCTGGCCGCCGCTGTTCTGGCTATTTGCGCTGCTGTTAATTGCGGTGGTCGTGATGACGGCCTGGCACTATCGACCGGCACGCCTGCTGGCACTGTTTTTCCTGTTGCCGCTGCTGCTGGTATATGGGGTTTCGTTTATCTCGCCGGTGTTTATCGAACGTTATCTCACCGTGTACGCCTTGGCTTTGCCGATCCTCGTTGCCCTTGCCATCGATCGCCTGCCGTCACGCTGGTCATGGCTGGGCGTGGCGCTGTTGGTATTGTTTGTCGGCGTGGAACTGCTGGGGTTGAAGAACAACTTCACCGTGGATGAGCACGATCAACTCAACGTGCCGGTGGAGTTCGTCAATCGCAATTACCAGGAAGACGACCGCATCGTCCTCAGCGACATGCTGTGGTACCTCAGCTACGTGTACTACGACGAGACTGACGCCCAGTTGCAGCTCTACACCCCGCCCAAACCCGACGGCACGTCGACCCGGCCCAATGCCTACGGCTTTGGCACCCTGGTAGATCAGGATGGCGGGCGCATATACCTCGACTCTTTATCGGCATTACCGGCCAATACCCGGCGCGTGTGGCTGATCAGCAGCAACGAAGCACCGGACGACTTCGCCCCGCTACCCGAAGGCTGGCGCGAACTCAGTCGCCAGGACGGCGGTGGTGCACGGGCGCGTCTGTTCGTGCTGTGCAAAGTGCCAGCGCCGCAACCCGAGGGCTGTCGCTAGCCTCGGTTAAACCTTCTCTATCAGGAGCTCATCATGGAATCGCCAGTGCATAGCTTGCCGTCGTTGTTCAAACAGCTTGGATTGGACGATGACCCGGTCAGTATTGAAAAATTTGTGGTCGCTCATTCGCCGCTCAAGCCGGAGTTGAAACTGGCGGAGGCGTTCTTCTGGACGGATAGCCAGAAGGCTTTTTTGCGTGAGGAAATTCTGGAGGATGCGGATTGGGCGGAGGTGGTGGATGAGTTGAACCTGATGTTGCGGGGTGGGCGAGGGGTGTAAAAAGGCTGGAGGGTAGCCACTGGCTTGAAGCCGACGCCGACCTAATGTGGGAGCGGGCTTGCTCGCGAAAGCGGTGTGCCAGGCGCTGAATCTGCTGACTGATACACCGCTTTCGCGAGCAAGCCCGCTCCCACATTTTGTTTTGTTGTGTGGCAAATATCGCGATTTGCTGATGCCTACACCGGAACCCGCTTTACTCAAGCCACAGCCCACCACTCATCCGCGAAATTGTTTCAAAACTTGACGCATTGGGATCACTCCACCATATTAATAGTTAGCAAACTAACTGTATGCGAACTATCCAGTGTCCCAATCCCTCGAACAACTCCAGATGAACCTCAGCAGCAGCATGGTGGTGGGCGCCCGTAACTGGCGCAAAATCTGCCAGACCACGCTGGTGAGCTATGGCATTTCCGAAGCCTGCGCCGTGCCGTTGTTGATGATCGGCCGCTTGGGCGACGGTGTGCATCAGGTCAAGGTAGCCCAGGCTTCCGGGATGGAAAGCCCGTCGCTGGTGCGCCTGCTCGACCGGCTGTGCAACGACGGGTATGTCTGCCGCACCGAAGACATCCACGACCGCCGCGCCAAGGCCCTGAGCCTCACCGAGCGTGGCCGTGAGCTGGTGCAGGCGGTGGAAGCGCAGTTGGTACGCCTGCGTAACGAAGTGCTGGCGGATATCGCCCCCACCGATCTGGAAGCCGCGCTGCGCGTGCTGCGGGCCTTCGAGGCGGCCGAGGCTGTGACGCCTTGAACGGTTTTTTTACTGGCTTCCCGCCTGCCCGCGACTGGTTCTATGGGGTCCGCACATTCGCCGCGTCGATGATCGCGCTGTACATCGCCATGCTGATGCAAATGCCGCGTCCGTACTGGGCGATGGCCACGGTGTATATCGTCTCCAGCCCGTTTGTCGGCCCCACCAGTTCCAAGGCCCTGTACCGCGCCATCGGTACTTTCATGGGGGCGGCGGCGGCGGTGCTGTTTGTGCCGATGTTCGTGCAGTCGCCCTACCTGTTGGTGGTGGTGATTGCGTTGTGGACGGGCACCCTGCTGTTCCTCTCCATGCACCTGCGCACCGCGAATAACTATGCCCTGATGCTGGCCGGCTATACCTTGCCGCTGATCGCCTTGCCGGTGGTGGATAACCCGCTGGCGGTATGGGATGTGGCCGAGGCGCGTACTGAAGAAATCTTCCTCGGTATCGCGGTCGCGGCGGTGGTGGGGGCGATGTTCTGGCCACGGCGCCTGATGCCGGTGTTCGATGGCTCGGTGGCCAAGTGGTTCAGCGACGCCCAGGTCTACAGCCAGCGCTTCCTCACCCGCCAGGTAGACCCTGAAGCCGTCAGCAACCTGCGCGGCGGCATGGTCGCCACCTTCAATACCCTTGAGTTGATGATCGGCCAATTGCCCCACGAAGGCGCGCGCCCCCAGACGGTGCGCAACACCAAGGAACTGCGTGGGCGCATGATTCATCTGCTGCCGGTGATCGATGCATTGGATGACGCGGTGTACGCCATCGAGCACCGCGCCCCGGAGTTTCTTGACCGGCTCAAACCTTTGCTGGAAGAAGCCAACGCCTGGCTGCAAAGCACCACCGAGCAAGCGCCGCTGGAACGCTGGCGTGTGTTGCGCGACAAGATTGACGCTGCGCAACCCCAGGGCGAAGCGCTGGATGATCGCCACACGCTGCTGTTCTCCAACGCCCTGTACCGGCTGGGTGAATGGATCGACCTGTGGCAAGACTGCCGCAGCCTGCAAGCCGCCATCCAGTGCGAAAGCCAGGACACCTGGCGCGCCGTTTACCGCCACTGGCGCCTGGGCCGGCTGACGCCATTCCTCGACCGTGGCCTGATGTTCTACTCGGCGTTTTCCACCGTCACCGCGATCATCGTCGCCTCGGTGCTGTGGATTCTGTTGGGCTGGACCGATGGCGGCAGCGCCGTGATTCTGGCCGCCGTCGCTTGCAGCTTTTTCGCCTCGATGGATGACCCGGCACCGCAGATTTATCGGTTCTTTTTCTGGACCGCCATGTCGGTGCTGTTCGCCAGCCTGTACCTGTTTCTGGTGCTGCCCAACCTGCACGATTTCCCCATGCTGGTGCTGGCTTTCGCCGTACCGTTTATTTGCATTGGTACGCTCACCGTGCAGCCACGGTTCTACCTGGGCATGCTGCTGACGCTGGTGAACACTTCGTCGTTCATCAGCATCCAGGGCGCCTATGATGCCGATTTTCTCAACTTCGCCAACGTCAATCTGGCCGGGCCGGTGGGCCTGCTGTTCGCGTTTGTGTGGACCTTGATTGCACGGCCCTTCGGTGCCGAACTGGCGGCCAAGCGCCTCACCCGTTTCAGCTGGCGCGACATTGTCAGCCTCACCGAGCCTGCGACCCTGGCCGAGCACCGGCACATGGCCGCGCAAATGCTCGACCGCCTGATGCAACACCTGCCGCGCCTGGCCCTCACTGGCCAAGACACCGGCATCGCCCTGCGCGACCTGCGTGTAGCGCTGAACCTGCTCGACCTGCTGGCCTACTCGCCGCGCATCCTCGGTGTGCCACGGGTATTACTTAACCAGGTGGTGGAAGGCGTGGGCGGCTACTTCAAGGCGTGCCTCAAGGCGGGTGAACGCTTGCCCGCGCCCAGCGGTCTGCTGATGACCCTGGACCGCACGCGCCGCGCCCTCAACGGCCAGGGCCTGCAAGACGAAGACGACACTCGCCTGCATCTGCTGCATGCCTTGGCCGGCCTGCGCCTGGCACTGCTGCCCGGCGTGGAATTCATTGGCGGCACTGAGATGGAAGCGCCGCTACCCGATGGAGCGCCTTTATGATCGGTGATCTGGATATCAGTGGGGTGTTCCTGCCCACGCTGCTGGTGCTGATGGGCATTACGTATGTGTTGTTTCTGGTGGTGCACGGGCTGTTGACGCGCATGCACTTCTATCGCCTGGTCTGGCACCGGGCATTGTTCAATGTGGGGCTCTACGCGCTGTTGCTGGGCGCGGTGGACTCACTCAGTCGATATTTGATGACATGAAAAAACCTTTTTTGACCATCGGCCGTGTCGTCCTGACGCTGTTGATCGTGAGTTTCGCGGTCGTCGTCGTGTGGCGCATGGTCATGTACTACATGTATGCGCCCTGGACCCGTGACGGGCACATCCGCGCCGACATCGTGCAGATCGCCCCGGACGTGTCCGGGCTGATCCAGCGCGTCGACGTGCGCGACAACCAGCTGGTGACCAAGGGCCAGGTGCTCTTCGCCGTCGACCAGGACCGCTTCAAGCTGGCCCTGCGCCAAGCCCAGGCCGCCGTGGCCGACCGCCAGGAAACCCTGGCCCAGGCCCAGCGCGAGTACAAGCGTAACCGTGGCCTCGGCAACCTGGTGCCCAGCGAGCAACTGGAAGAAAGCCAGTCCCGCGTCGCCCGCGCCCAATCGGCCCTGGCCGAAGCGCAAGTGACGGTGGATTCGGCCCAACTCAACCTCGACCGCTCGGTGATCCGCAGCCCCGTGGACGGCTACGTCAACGACCGCGCACCGCGTACCCAGGAATTCGTCACCGCCGGGCGCCCGGTGCTGTCGGTGGTGGACAGCAATTCCTTCCATATCGACGGCTACTTCGAAGAGACCAAGCTCGATGGCATCCATGTCGGCATGGGCGTGGATATCCGTGTGATCGGCGACAACGCCCGTCTGCATGGGCATGTGCAGAGCATCGTCGCCGGTATCGAAGACCGCGACCGCAGCAGTGGTTCCAACCTGCTGCCCAACGTTAACCCGGCGTTCAGCTGGGTGCGGCTGGCCCAGCGGATCCCGGTGCGCATTGCCTTCGATGACGTACCGGCGGACTTTCGCATGATCGCCGGGCGTACGGCGACGGTGTCGATCATCGGCGATAAGGTTAAAGATGGAGAACAGCCATGAAGCGGCTGTTGCCAACCGCTGCGTTGGGGTTGCTGCTGTCGGCCTGCCAAGTGGTGGGGCCGGATTACAAGCTGCCGGAACAGGCCGCGGTCAACCGTGGCGACCTGCAAGGGCCGATCATGGGCGAGGGCAGCAACGTGGTCTCGGCGCCGGTGCCGGCCGATTGGTGGAAGTTGTATAAAGACCCGCGCCTGGACCAACTGGTGCACCAAGCCATGGCCTCCAACACCGACCTGCGCGTGGCCGCGGCCAACCTGCAGCGCTCGCGTTACCAGGTGCAGCAGGCCGAATCCGCTGGCGGCTGGAGTGCTGGCGCCAAGGCCGAGGCCCAGCGTTTGCAAGAGTCGGGCGAAGCGTTTTTGCTGCCGGAAAAAGTCCCGGTTGGCAATATCGGTAGCGTCGGCATCACCACGTCCTACCAGTTTGACCTGTTCGGCACCTTGCAGCGTGGTATCGAAAGCGCTCAGGCCAGTGCAGACGCGACCCAGGCTGCTGCCGATATCGCCCGCATCACGTTGGTCGCCGATGTGGTGCGCTCCTACACCCAGGTGTGCGCGGCCAACGAAGAGCTGGCGATTGCCAACGAGTCCCTCGACCTGCAAGCCCAGAGCACTAGACTGACCCAGCGCCTGCGCGATGCCGGGCGCGGCGATGAAACCCAGGTGACCCGTTCGCAAACCCAATACAAATCCCTGCGCGCCGACATCCCGCGCTATGAAGCCTCGCGCCAGGCCGGGTTGTTCCGGCTGTCGATGTTGCTGGCCAAGCCCGTGGACCAACTGCCTGCCGGCACAGGCACTTGCGCCGAGCTGCCGCACATCGCCCAACTGCTGCCGGTGGGCGACGGCGCCACGCTGCTCAAACGTCGCCCCGATGTGCGCCAGGCTGAACGCCAACTGGCTGCCGCCACCGCACGTATCGGCGTGGCGACCGGCGCGCTGTACCCGGATATCAGCATCGGCGCCACGGTAGGCACCGTGGGCCTGCTGGAAAACCTCGGTACACCGGCCACCAACCGCTGGGGCTTTGGCCCGATGATCAGCTGGACCGTGCCGACCAACGGCGCCCGTGCGCGTATCCATGAAGCCGAAGCCGCGACCCAGGGCGCCTTGGCACACTTTGACGGCGTGGTGCTCAACGCCATCCGCGAAACCCAGACCGGCCTGGCGCAATACACCGCCGTGCTGCAGCGCCGCGACGCCCTGGCCGAGGCCGAACAATCGGCGCAAGAGGCCGCAGGCCAGACCCATCGCTTCTTCCAGGCCGGTCGCGAATCGTTCCTGGCCGACCTGCAAGCCACGCGCACCTACACCGATATGCGCGCGCAATTGGCAGCGGCCAATACCCAGGTTGCCATGAGCCAGATCGATCTGTTCCTGGCCTTGGGCGGCGGTTGGGAAAGCGGACGAACGCAAGCGTCACAACCCGGCAAACCCTGAGCGGATTGCTATGCTTTGTCTGGTGAGGCGCCGTGACGCCTCACCGACAAAGCTCGCGTTTGCTCATGGGGATTCCAATAATGAAAAACCCTTATGCTCCCGCTTTCTGGTGCGTGCTCTTCGCACTGGTACTGTTATCGGCCGCGTATTTCTATGGCGTCATGCTCGCCCATCAACTCGACAAGGCCATGGTGTTCCTCGACAGCGCCTGCCTGGTGATCGGCACCTTGTCCATCGGCGTGGTGGCCTGGGCGTCTTATCAAAACCAGCGGGTGAAACGAAAGCTCCTCGAGCAAGGCAAGACCCGGGTGGCCATCTGGGACACCAAGGTCGCCCTGCGCCGCGTCGAAACCGTGTTCGACCGCTATTTCTGGGGCAGCTACTGGCAGCCCGGGCGCACGTTCCAGGAAGTCATGGGTGACCTCACCGGTACGCCGCTGGAAAAAAGCCTCGAAGTCCTGAAAAAACAATGTGTATTGCTTGACCGGCAGGTAGCCGACGGCAGGCACTGGCTGAATAACGCGCGGGAATTGTCCGATGTGGCCACGCAAATGGCCCGTGAGCGCTACCAGCTGGATTTTTGCGACCCCAAGTCCGACACCCCTGGCAATGCCGTGATACACCGCGAGTTTGAGGTGCTGGTGTACACCTGGACCGCACGTTTGAAGAGTTTTGATCACCAGTTGGACGAAATCGAACTGGAGTACTCCTGAACTACTGGCGAACTGATCCCTCTGAAAGGCTGGGCCGTTTGCGCCCGCCAGTGCTAATCTTCCCCCGTTTTCGGCGGGCTTGAGCCAACCCCCTCGGGGTTCAGGGAAGACAGCCCACTTCTCACAGGATTGATCAGGTCACTTCATGAATAAGCCAGCAGTTGTTTTCTTGGGTTTTGTTGTCGCCATCGGCGCTGTCAGTGCGGGCGGCGCCTGGTACACCGGTAAACAACTGGAGCCGGTCCTGCAGACCGCGATCCAGAACGCCAACAAAGAGCTGCAGACCTCCATGGCCGGCGTCGACGGTACCTTGGCCCTGGAACTGGTGTCCCTTGACCGTGGCGTGTTCAGCAGTACCGCGCACTATCGCCTCAAGGGCCAGGGCAGCGTCTTCGGTGAAGACAACCCGAACCCCGAGTTGCTGTTCGTTGACCATATCGAACACGGCCCGCTGCCGTTCTCGCGCCTGGTGACGCTCAAGTGGCTGCCGGTCATGGCCACCAGTCATTACGAACTGGAAAAGAACCCCACCACGGAAAAATGGTTCGCCGCCAGCAAAGACGTGTCGCCGCTCAAAGGCGTGGCGAATATCGGCTATAGCCGTTCGGTCAGCGGCAACGTCGAATTGCTGCCTCTTGAGTTCAAGGACGACACCTCTTCGGTGAGCTTCTCTGGCGCCAACCTGGACTTCGACAGCAGCGCCGAAGGTAAGAAGGTCAAGGCCGAGGGCTTCATGAATAGCCTCAAGGTCGCGGCGGTGGATGCCAATGGCGCACCGTTCGAAGCGCAACTGAACGGCTTGACCGTGGCCAGCAACCTGGAGAAATCCACCTTCGGTTTCTACACCGGCCAGAACACCGTGGAGCTGACCGACACCAAGGTCACCTTCGGCCCGCAGAAAGCCGTGCTGACCCTCAAGGGCTTCGAGCAGAAAGACTCCAGCGAGACCAAGGACAGCAACCTGGCCGGCCGCGTCGACTACAAGATTGACGAGATCGGTTACCAGGGTAAGCCGGTAGGTTCGGCCGCCATGGCCGTGAGCATGAAGAACGTTGATATCCCGGCGATGCTGGTGCTGACCAAGCTCTACCAGGACAAGATGCAACCGGTGCAAGCCGCCGCCGCTGCCGGTCAACCGGTGCCGGAACTGCAACTGACCGAAGCCGAGCAGACCCTGGCCGAGGCCAACGTCAACCAGGTGCTGGCCGCCAAGCCGCAACTGGCCGTGGAAAACCTATCGCTGAAAACCACCCACGGCGAAAGCAAGTTCAACCTGGTGGTCGACCTGGCCAAGCCAACGTCCATGGAACTGCCGCCGGTTGAACTGGGCAAGCAGATGGTCTCGCTGCTGGATGCCAACCTGACCCTGTCCAAGCCGATGATCAGCGATGTAGCTGCTCTGCAAGCCCAGGTAGGTGGTGTGACTGACCCGCAGGCTATCGAGCAACAATCGCAGATGGCGGCCGAGATGGTCAGCGGCATGGCCGTCGGCACCCAACTGGCGACCCTGGTGGGTACCGATGTGGTTTCCAAGCTGCACTACGCCAACAATGAAGTGACTTTCAACGGCCAGAAGATGACCGTTGAGCAGTTCATTGGTTTTGTGATGTCCAAAGTCGGTGCGGTGAGCGGCGCTCAGTAAGTCAAAAATGCGGTAAAAAATGTGGGAGGGGGCTTGCTCCCGATGACGGTAGGTCAGAAAAAATATACTGACTGACACTCCGCCATCGGGAGCAAGCCCCCTCCCACATTTGGTTTGTGTGCCAGGCAAAAAATCTGTGTCAGCCAATTCTGAACAATTGTTCTGAATTGCCCTCCCTCTGACGTCGCTAAGCGATAGTTCCTACAGGAAAGCTAGGCCGGGTCATTGGATACCGGCACCCTGATGCGTTTCGCTCAGGACCATCTATCGTTAGGGCTTTCCGTGTGTAAGGAAGCTCACGATATGCTGCGAAACCTCCCCTACAGTGCCTCAGGCCGGTTGCGTCTGCTTATTGGGGCAGCCCTGTGCAGCCAATTGCTGGTCCCGGGCCTCGCTTTCGCCGACCCCGCCTACGACGCGCTGATCATCCAGGCCCGCAACGGTAACTTCACGCCGGCCCTGAACCAACTGCGCCAACTGTCCACCGAACGCCAGACCCCAGGCCAGGTCAGCGACCACCTGGTGATCGCCGGTTGGGCCGGGCAAGACGCCGAAGTGCTGAAGGTGTATGAGGCACAAGGCAGGAATCGCAACCTCACCACCCAGGCACTCGCCACGGTGGCGCGCACGTACCGTAATCAAAAGCAGTGGGCCCAGGCCGAGACGGTTTATCGCCAGGCGCTGCTGCGTGAACCGAATAATGTCGACCTGCAACTGGGCCAGGCCCTGACCCAGGCTGATGGCGGCAAAGCCAACGACGCGGTGCAACGCTTGCGCGCGATGGTGGCGGCGCAACCCAATGACCCGAACCGTCGCATGGCCCTGGGTTATGCGCTGACGCGCGCCGGCTTGAACTACGACGCGCTGTTCGAGTTCGACCAAGCCTTTATCCGCGCCGGTGACAAGCCCGAAGTGGTCCGCGAATACATCGTCGCCCTGCAAAACGCGCGCTTGCCGGAACCGGCCCTGCGCCTGTCGGCCAAGCGCCCCGGCGTGGTGGACGCGGTCACCCAGCGCCGCCTGGAAGGCGACCTCGCCGCCGAGCGCGTGCGCATGGCCGAGTTCGCCACGCGCACTGAGAAGGAACGCTATGTCATCGCCGATCGTGCCCTGCAGGATTACGACAGACTGATCAGCCGCTGGAGCCCTGACGCCACCGCTCACGGAGACGTGGTGGTCTGGCGCATTGACCGCCTGGGCGCGCTCAAGGCACGGGCGCGTACGGCTGAGGTCATCAGCGAATACGAAGCCCTCACGGCTGAGGGCGTGCAATTGCCGACCTACGCCGTGCGCTGGGTGGCCGCGTCCTACCTCGACCAGCGTCTGCCGGAAAAAGCCGCGCCGCTGTACCGCCAGGCGCTGGGCGCCGCGGACGCTGATGTCGGTGATCATGTCAAAGACAGCACCGCGCTGTTCTACGCCTTGCTGGAAAACGACCAGGTGGACGAGGCGCGTGCGGTCGCCACGCAGCTGGCCAGCACCGAGAAACCCCGGGTGGAACTCAAGGGCTTGCCCATCGGCAACCCTAACGACGAGTGGATGGACGCCCAGCAATTGGCGGCCCAGGCCGGTACCTATGGCGCTGACTTGAACGCCAGCGAACAAGCCCTGGAAGACCTGGGGAATAAAGCCCCCGGCAGCATCGGTGTGCGTTTGGCGCAGGCGGAAATGTACCGTGCCCGTGATTGGCCAAGACGCGCTGAAGATTCCCTCAAGGAAACTGAAAACCAGAGCCCCCGCGACATTGGTGTAGAAATGTCCCAAGGCTTCACGGCCTTGGACCTGCAGGAGTGGCGGCAACTCGACTTGCTCACCGATGACGTCGTCGCCCGTAATCCGGACAACCGCCAGGTACAGCGCCTCAAGCGCCTGCGCGATGTGCACGATATGGCCGAAGTGCGGGTGGAAGCCTACACCGGTAAAAGCTTCGGTGGCGGCAACAATCAAGAGGCCGGAGCGGTGTCAGGTAGCCGTGACTGGGGCATAGAAAGCGTGATCTACACCCCGCCCATCGACGAAGACTGGCGCCTGTTCGCCGGCGTCGGTTATGGCACCGCCGATTTTGCCGAAGGCACCGGCCAGCACCGCTGGCAGCGTGTGGGCGTGGAGCGGCGCACCCGCGACATGACCATCGAAGCCGAGGTATCCAACCATTCTTATGGCGATGGTTCCAAACAAGGCGCCAGCGTGTCGATTGCCCGCGACATCAACGACCACTGGCAGTACGGCGGCAGCCTTGGCTACCTGCTCAACACTACACCGCTGCGGGCGTTGAATGATGGTGTCACGGCCAACGGCGGCAGCGGCTTCATCCGCTGGCGCGCCAACGAAAGCCGCGAGTGGAAGCTCGCCATCAGCCCGTCCCATTTCAGCGACGGCAACGACCGCGTCGAAGCCTTGCTCACGGGCCGCGAAGGCGTCTACAGCTCGCCGAAGATGCAAGTGGAGTTAGGCCTGGAAGTCGGTGCCAGCCGCAACAGCAAGGAAGACGCGATCTACTTCAACCCCAAGTCCGACTTCAGCGTGTTGCCCACCGTCAACGTCAACCATGTGCTCTATCACCGCTACGAAACCCAGTGGAGTCAGCAGTTCCAGCTCGGTGCGGGTACCTATAGCCAGAAGGATTACTCCACCGGCGGCGTTGGCTTGATCGGTTACGGCCAACGTTTTCGCTGGAATGACGTGCTGGAAGCCGGCGCCAACCTGAGCCTGGTCAGCCGACCTTACGACGGCGAGCGCGAACGTGATCTGCGCCTGCTCCTCGACCTCACTTACCGTTTCTAAAAGAGCCTGACCATGACCCTCCTCAGCCGTTGCTTTTTGGTCCTGGGTGTAATGCTGGCCGCCGCCTGCGCCCAGCAACCCGCGCCATTCGTTCCACCTGCCGAGCGGCCGACACTGGCCAGCGAAGCGCCGTGGCCGAAGAACCATTTCCTGGGCATTGCCTACCACGACGTTTCGGATAACGACCCAGACCAGGCCGTGGTGGCGGTGCGTACCGAACGTTTGATCGAGCAGTTGGCCTGGTTGCGGGAGAACGGTTACCAGGCGGTCAGCGTGAATCAGGTTCTCGCCGCGCGCCGTGGTGGGCCGACATTGCCGCCCAAAGCCGTGATGCTCAGCTTCGACGATGGCTATTCCAGCTTCTACACCCGCGTGATGCCGATTTTGCGGGCCTACAACTGGCCGGCCGTGCTGGCGCCGGTGGGCACCTGGATCGATACCCCGCTGAACCAGCCGGTGGACTTCGCCGGTACGCCACGGGCGCGGGGCGACTTCCTGACCTGGCAGCAGATTCGTGAAGTGTCCCAATCGGGCCTGGTGGAAATCGCCGCCCATACCGACGCCAATCACAAAGGCATACTGGCCAACCCTCAGGGCAACCTTGAGCCGGCCGCCACCACGCGTCGCTATGACCCGGCGACCGGTCGCTACGAAACCGAAGCACAGTTCCAGGCGCGGATGCGTACGGACGTCGCGGCAATCTCCAACAAGATCCGTACCGTCACCGGCAAGGCGCCACGGGTGTGGGTATGGCCGTACGGCGCGGCCGACGGCACCACGTTGGCCGTGGTGGGTGAGCACGGCTATGAGATGGCGCTGACCCTCGATGACGGTCTGGATGATTCGAACAAGCTGATGAACAGCCCGCGCTTCCTGGTGGCCTCCGACCCGGATGGCGAACACTTCGCCAGCAGCATGGTTGCGGTACAGGCCAAGGCGCCGCTGCGCGTCCTGCATGTGGACCTGGACCACGTCTATGATCCCGACCCGGAGCAACAGGCGCGCAATCTTGACGTGCTGGTGCAGCGTGTTGTGGATATGGGCGCCGTCACGGTGTTCCTGCAAGCCTACGCGGACCCCAAGGGCGATGGCCTGGTGCATTCGGTGTACTTCCCAAACCGCCACCTGCCGATGCGTGCCGACCTGTTCAACCGGGTCTCCTGGCAGTTGCATACCCGTGCCCACGCCAGCGTGTTTGCGTGGATGCCGGTGCTCAGCTTCGCCCTCGATTCCAAGCTGCCACGCGTCACCCGTTGGGACCCGGAGACCGGCAAGGTTGGTACCGATCCGGATCAATACCAGCGCCTGTCGCCCTTTGACCCGAAAGTGCGGCAGCTCATCGGCGAGATCTATGAAGACCTGGCGCGCACCAGCAACAGTGCAATCGACGGTGTGCTCTATCACGACGATGCGCTGCTGAGCGACTTTGAAGACGCCAGCCCAGCAGCACTCAAGGCGTATGCCGCCCAAGGCTTGCCAAACACTATCGCTGCCTTGCGTGCCGACCCTGCGGTGATGCAGCGCTGGACCCGTTTCAAGAGTCGCTACCTGATCGACTTCACCAACGAATTGACGGCCAAGGTCCGCGCCATTCGTGGCCCGCAGATACTCACCGCACGCAATATCTTCGCCGAGCCGATGCTCAACCCCGGCAGCGAAACCTGGTTCGCGCAGAACCTTGATGACTTCCTCCAGACCTACGACTGGACCGCCCCCATGGCCATGCCGCTGATGGAAGGCCAGCAACTGAAGAACTCCAATGCCTGGTTGGAAAAACTGGTGGCCACGGTCAAGGCGCGCCCCGGTGCATTAGAAAAAACCGTTTTCGAGTTGCAAGCCAAAGACTGGCGCACCAAGGCCGCACCGGATATCAGCGCCACGCAATTGGCGGAATGGATGAGCGTGCTCAAACGCCAGGGCGTCACCAGTTTCGGCTACTACCCGGACAACTTCCTGGAAAACTCCCCGGACTTGAAGACGATACGTCCGGCCCTCTCCAACCAATGGAACCCTTGATCATGTTTGACAGAATCCTGGCTCTATTCGTGTTGGCGCTGGTGTTGGGCTTGCCCCTGGGCCTGATCTTCCTGGTCACCGGGCAGTTCCTGATGGACTTCGTGTTCTTCTACCCGTTGTTCATGTCGGCGCTGTGGATCGCCGGCGGCCTGTACTTCTGGCTGCACTGGGAGCGCCATTGGCCGTGGAAGGAAGATACGCCCGCGCCGACCCTGGCCGGCGAGCCGCTGATCTCGATCATCATCCCTTGCTACAACGAGGGTGATAACGCCGCCGAAACCATTGATGCGGCACTCGGCCAGTTGTATCCGAACATCGAAGTGATCGCGGTCAACGACGGTTCCAGCGACAACACCGCCGCAGTGCTTGATGCTTTGGCGCTGCAACACCCACGCCTGCGCGTGCTGCACCTGGCACAGAACCAGGGCAAGGCCGTGGCCCTGCGCATGGGCGCCGTGGCCGCCCGCAGCGAATACCTGGTGTGCATCGACGGCGATGCCTTGCTCGACAAAAACGCGGCGGCCTACATGGTTGCGCCGATGCTCGACAACCCGCGCCTGGGCGCCGTGACCGGCAACCCACGTATCCGTACCCGTTCGACTCTGATCGGCCGGGTACAGGTGGGCGAGTTCTCCTCGATCATCGGCTTGATCAAGCGTACCCAGCGGGTGTTCGGGCGGATCTTCACGGTCTCGGGTGTGGTGGTGGCGTTCCGCAAGAAGGCGCTGGACCGCATCGACTACTGGAGCACCGACATGATCACCGAGGACATCGATGTCAGTTGGAAGCTGCAGCTCGACCACTGGTCGATCTTCTACGAGCCGCGCGCACTGTGCTGGATCCTTATGCCCGAAACCGTTGGCGGCCTGTGGAAACAACGGCTGCGCTGGGCCCAGGGCGGCGCCGAAGTGCTGTTCAAGAATATCCGTGGCATCTGGCAATGGCGTCATCGCTACCTGTGGCCGCTGCTGTTCGAATACTGCCTGTCCACCGGTTGGGCTTTCACCTTCCTGCTCTCGGTGATCTTCTGGGCCGTGGGTAAATTCGTCACGCTGCCAGCGGCGATTACCGTGGACTCGTTGGTGCCGCCTGCGTTTACCGGCCTGGTGCTGGCGATGGTGTGCCTGCTGCAGTTTGCGGTGAGCATCCTGATCGACCGGCGCTACGAAAAAGACCTGTGGAAAACCCTGTTCTGGACCGTGTGGTACCCGATGGTGTTCTGGCTGGTCAGCCTGCTGACCACCCTGGTCAGCTTTCCCAAAGTGCTGTTCAACCAGCACCAGAAGCGCGCACGCTGGGTCAGCCCGGATCGCGGTATCAAACCTGCCGAAGAGGAGGCGTGAGCATGAAACTGGTCAGAACTCGCCAAAACACGCTGATGTGGATCATCGATGTGCTGCTGACCCTGCTGGCCTGGGGCGGGTTGGTTTGGCTGCTCGCACGTGGGATCAACGCCATGCTCGAAACCCATGGCGGCCCACGCATCGAGGCGCCGATTTTTGCCGCGCTCAACACCTTGCAGATCTACCTGTGGATCGCCCTGTTCAATGCGCTGATCCTGATCAGTTGGGCGCGTTATCAGCAACGTCGCGGACGTAAATTTGCCCAGCGCCGCGCCGAGGCCAATGCCCTGAGTGACAAGCACTTGAGCGAAAGCTTCAAGTTGGAAGACGGCCACCTGGAGCAGTTTCGCAAACCCGGCGTGCTGGTGATTCACAACGACGAGGAGGGCGGCGTGGAAGACGTGAAGTCCCATGTCTCCCGCGACGTCGAGCGCCCCGGCCTGACCCTGGTACCCGGCGCAGAAAAAGACAAGGGTATAGGCTGACATTCTCAATGGTACGAGTATCCAATGTGGGAGGGGGCTTGCTCCCGATAGCAGAGTGTCAGTCACCATGTACATGACTGATACACCGCAATCGGGAGCAAGCCCCCTCCCACAATTGATATTTGCCCACCCCATAGGTTGCGGTGGTTCAACCCTATCGTCGAAATTCCGATAAATGGGATCCAATTCACAAAACTCCCGCGAACTTTTCTCCATTCCCCGGTACTAACCTAACTCGACGAGAACTTGATGGCTAAATAATGGCTATTCAAAAGTCATTCGTCGAATCGCCATCAAAACAGTTGCCGCTTGTCGGAATAATCACTTCAAGTGATCGCCTCAAACTCTTTTGATAAAAAATTGTATTTATTAATCAATAGCTTGGATAACTAACTCATCAAAAATTCCAACTTTGCCAGTTTCTAGGCTAGCTGGAAGTTCGATGTTAGTTTGCCGGCCTTTGATTTTCGATGGATCGAACATGTCTTCGTTACTGCCACGGACTCGGTTATTGCTCTGCACGTTCCTGCTCACTTGCTTGAGCCTGAACAGCGCGTTCGCCGCCCCCACGCCCGGGGACCAAGACCTGATCCGCGACCGGCAAAACCGCCTGCTCGAAGAGCAACAGCGACGCCTCCAGGAACTTCAGGACCTGCCCGGTAAAGCGCAAAAGCCCCAAGCCCCGGCAACGCCTGCCGACACTCGCTGCTTCCCGATCAACGACATCGAACTCAAGGGCGCCGACAGCCTGCCGGCCTCCGACCGCGAGCGCCTGCTCAAGCCCTATATCGGCCAGTGCCTGGGCGTGACGCAGCTCAACGAATTGCTCAAGGCCATCACCGACTACTACCTCGGCAAAGGCCGCGTCACCAGCCGCGCCTACTTGCCACAACAAGACCTCTCCAGCGGCCATCTGCAAGTGCTGGTGGTGGAAGGCAAGCTCGAAGCCTTGCGCAGCGCCGAAGGCAGCACGGTGACCGAGCGCGAACTGGCCATGGCCTTTCCCGGTAAGGTCGGCGAGGCGCTGAACCTGCGCGAAATCGAGCAACTGGTGGACCAGCTCAACCGCCTGCCGTCCAAACAGGCGCAAATGGAGCTGACCCCCGGCAAGCAAGTCGGCGGCAGCGACGTGGTGGTCAAGAACACCGCGCAAAAGCCCTGGCGCGCCAGCCTGTCGCGCAATAACGACGGGCAGAAAAGCACCGGTGAACAGCAATGGGGCGCCGGCCTTGAGTGGGACAGCCCCCTCGGCCTGGGCGACCAGCTCATGCTACGCGGCGGCCATGACGCCATCAGCGACCACCAGAAAACCTCGAAAAACACCATGCTCTATTACAACGTGCCGTGGGGCTGGTGGAACTTCAGCTACACCTACAGCGAGAGCGATTACCGCACCTACGGCGTGACCGACGACTACAAATACAAGCAGAACGGCGACAACCAGAACCATCAACTGCGCGCCGAGCGAGTGATCCATCGCGATGACGTGAGCAAGACCTCGGTCAATGTCGGCTTGGCGCACTTGCGCACCAATAACTACGTCCTCGACGTGCGCACCGCGCCCAGCAGCAATCGCCTCAGCGAACTGCAACTGGGCGTGAACCACGGGCGGCGTATCGGCAATGCCTTCGTCAACGTGGACCTGGGTATGCAAAGCGGCATCGGCCTGCTCGACGCCCAATCTCAAGATGAGCGCGACCCCTACGGCGGGCGGCAACCGAACTCGCGCTACCGCAAATACACCGCCACCGTCAGTTACCTGCAACCCTTCAGCCTGTGGGGCGAGTCGTTCAGCTTCAGCAGTTTGGCCACCGGCCAACGCAGCGAAGACATCCTGTTCTCGCCCCAGCGCATGAGCCTCGGCGGCTCGGCCTCGGTACGCGGTTTCAAGGACCAGTTGCTGACCGGTGACAGCGGCGGCTACTGGCGCAACGAGGTGCGCTGGGCGCGCCCGGTGACCCTCGACTGGATGCGCCCGGCCTTCGCCGAATATGGCGCCAGCGTCGGCTACGACCAGGGCGTGATCAGCAATGACCGCTACAACGACAACGTCCATGGCCGGGTGTCCAGCAACTCCCTGGAGCTGTTCGCCCGTGGCAAAAACGTCAGCACCAGCGTGACCTTTGCCCACTCCTTGGAAAGACCCGGTGTAGTCACCGAGCGCGAAGCGCCGATCTACTTCCGCATGGATTTCTTCCTGTAATTCAACGCCCCGCTGCAAAGAGAAACTGACAATGGATGTTCGCCAATTTGCCTTCCTGGCCCGCCAACCTTCTGCTGCCCTGAAGCCGCGCGACGCGTTCTTCGGCCTGCCCAAGCGCGGGCTGGTGCTGATCCTGGCCAACGCGCTGTTCTGGCAGCCGCTGCTGGCCCAGGCCGAAGGCATCGTGGTCAGTGCGCCGGGTACTACGGTCGGCCAGGCGGGCAATGGCGTACCGGTGGTGAACATCGCCACGCCGAACGGCGCTGGCTTGTCCCATAACCAGTACAATGACTACAACGTCGGCCCCAACGGCGTGATCCTCAACAACTCCAACGGCGCCATGGTCAACACCCAGTTGGGTGGCTATATCGTTGGCAACCCCAACCTCAAGGGCGGCGCGGCCAGCGTCATCCTCAACGAAGTCAACGGCGGTAGCCGCAGCCAGTTGCGCGGCTACACCGAAGTGGCGGGGCAGTCGGCCAAGGTCATTGTTGCCAACCCGTACGGCATCACCTGCAGCGGTTGCGGTTTTATCAACACCCCGAACGTCACCCTGACCACCGGCAAACCGGTGATCGACCAGAACGGCCAGTTGCAGCGCTACCAGGTCGATGGCGGCGCCGTGACCATCGACGGCGAGGGCCTGAACGCCAGCAACGTCGAGCGCTTCGACATCATCACCCGCTCGGCCAAGATCAACGCGCAGATCAACGCCCGCGAACTGAACGTGATTGCTGGCCGCAACGACGTCGATGCGCAAACCCTGAAAGCCACCGCGCGCGCCGACGACGGCAGCGCTAAACCCGAGTTGGCGATCGACTCCTCGGCCCTGGGCGGCATGTATGCCGGTGCGATCAAGCTGGTCGGCACCGAAGCCGGTGTGGGCGTGAAGCTCGACGGCACCTTGGCGGCCAGTGGCGGCGATATCCAGCTTGATGCCAATGGGCGCTTGAGCATGGCGCAGGCGGCTGCCAGCGGTAACGTCAAGGTCACCGCGCAGAACGTCGACCTGACAAATAAGGTCTACGCCACCGGCAATGTGCAGGTCACCAGCGCCCAAGCCCTGGTCAACCAGAAAAGCGTGGCCGCCGGCCAACGCATCGAACTCAACGCGGCCACGCTGACCAACCCGGGCATCATCGAAGCCGGCGTTGCGCCCGACAACAGCCGCAACGCCACCGGCGACTTGGTCGTGAATGCGCAGACTGTTAACACCAGCGGCAACCTGCTGGCCAGCCGTGCCTTGGCGATTACCGCCGCGCAGGCGCTGACCAACCAGGGCGCGATCATCCAGGCCAAGACTGTCGAGGTCAGCAGCGCCAAACTGACCAACCAAGGTGCCAGCGCACGTCTGTTTGGCGAACAAAGCCTGGCGATCAGCTCGCCGGCCATCGTCAACCTCGGTGGGCTGATTCGCTTCGGCGAAGGCCAGGCCGCAACGCTGAATAGCGCGTCCTTGGACAACCGCCAGGGCCGTATCGAAATGGCCGGTGGCAGCCTCACGCTGAACAGCGCCGACCTGAACAACAGGGGTGGTCAAGTCATCGCCAACGACTTGAGCGTCAACGCCGGCAAGCTGAATAACCAGAACGGCGTGCTGGTCGCAAAGACCGCCACAGTCAACGCCAGCGACCTCGACAACAGCCTCAAGGGCCTGATCCAGGCCGACGGCGGCGCGCTCAACCTCACCGTCAACAACAGCTTCAACAACAACCAGGGTTTCGCCCAGGCCAGCACAGACCTCAACGTCAAGGCGGGCAACCTCAGCAGCAACGCAGGCGGCGTACTGAGCGCCGACAGCGGCAAGCTGACCCTCACCGCCGCGCAACAGCTCAACAATGCCCAGGGCCGTTTACAGGCCGGGCAGGGCGATATCGAACTGCACGCCGCGAACCTGGATAACCAAGGCGGCGTGATCGTCGGCAAGCAACTGCTGCTCGACGTCTCCGGTGGTGACGTCGACAACCGCGCCGGGCGCGTATTGGGGGATGGGCTCGACGTGCGCGCCTCCGGCCTCGACAACCGCAACGCCGGCCTGCTGGCCGGTGGCGCCCAGGGCGTAAGCCTGCTGCTCAACGGCCCGGGCCAGTTGCTCAACGCCCAGGGACGCATCCAGAGCGAAGGCCTGCTGCAACTGCGCGGCGAGCGTTTCGACAACAGCGCCGGCATTCTGCTTGGACAAACCGTCGAGGTGACGGCGCAGAGCTTCAACAACAGCAACAAGGGCGCGCTGGTCAGCGATGGCGGCGACGTGGTGCTCAATGTCAGCGACCTGCTGACCAACGTCGGCGGCCAGATCGACGCGGGCGAACGCAGCGTATTGGTCAAGCAACTCACCACCCTTAACAACGACGGTGGCACCCTGCGTGGCAAGCGTCTGGATATCGCCGCCCAACACCTGAATAACAACGACGGCGGCCAATTGCTGGCCGGCGCCGGGGGCCTGAGCTACAGCGGCCAGGACGTGAGCAACCGCAAAGGTCTGATCCTCAGCGGCGGCGCCCTTACCGAACTGCACACCGCCCGCCTGGATAACCAGGGCGGCACCGTGCAGGGCGACAGCCTGACCGTCACTGCCGACACGCTCGACAACGCCAGCGACGGCCTGATGGCAAGCCTGGTTGGCAACCTGCAACTGACCGTCGAAGCCTTGGCCAACCGAGGCGGCAAACTGTTCGGCAAAGAGCAGGTGACCGTCAGCGGCGCCACCCTCGACAACAGCGCGGGCGGCCAGATCAGCGGCAACCAACTCAACCTGACCTCACGCGATACTCTCACCAACCAGGGTGGTCTGATCGAAGCCAATCAGGGCTTGAGCCTCAACGGCGGCAACCTGGACAACAGCGCCAACGGGCAACTGCGCGCCCTGGGCGGTACCGACAGCAGTCTCAACCTCAGCGGTGCGCTGAACAACCAGAACGGCACTCTCGAGTTCGGCAGCCAGGCATTGCGCCTCGACGCCGCCAGCCTCAACAACCAGGCCGGTCAGATCCAACACGCCGGCACTGGGCTGTTCCGCCTCAACACCGCCAGCCTCAGCGGCAGCCAAGGCACTATCAATGGCATGGGCACCGCCGACTGGGCGTTCGGCACCGTTGACGGCCTGGGCCGCGTACAACTCAACGAAGTCCTCACCTACAAGAGCGCCCAGGGCCTGACCCTCAAGGCCGGCGACCGCATGGCCAGCGGCAAGGGCCTGACCCTTGATGTGGCGAGCCTGAACAACGGCGGCGAGTTGCTCAGCGACGGTGACGTGAGCATCACCACCGGCGAGATGACCAACAGCGGCCGCGTTTCGGCCCTGCAAACACTCACCGTCGCCGCCAACAACCTCAGCCAGAACGGCGGCCGCCTGGCGGCCACCAATACCCGCCTGACCCTCGGCGGCACCCTGGACAACCTCGGCTTCCTCACCGCCCGCCAGCAGCTGGATATCGCCGCCGCGCAAATCAACAACCGCGGCACCCTCGGTGCCCAGGGTGCAGTGAACCTCACCGCAGTCAACGGCATCACCAACGCCGCCGACACGCTGCTGTTCAGCGGCGGCGACATGACCTTGCGCAGCAATGGTTTCAGCAACCTCTATGGCGATGTCTACAGCAAAGGCAACTTGAGCTTCGCCGCACGGGATGGCGGGCGTGCCGTGCTGTTCAGCAACCGCTCCGGCACCGTCGAAAGCGAAGGCTCGATCGGCATCAATGCAGGCTTTATCGAAAACGCCAAAGATGAATTCGAACTCGGGCAGACGCTGACCACCGGTAGCTTGAGTTGGATCTGTCACCAGCACTGCGGCGAGAAAGACAACTGGGAACGTGGCGAGATCACCATCTACGAGACGTACCTTGAGGCGGCGACCAAGGATTCGGTAGCGGCACGCCTGGTGGCTGGCAAAAACATGCTGCTGCAAGGCGACAATGTGCAGAACCGCTACAGCCTGATGGCCGCTAATGGCGACCTGAGCATCACTGCCGGTGACCTGCTCAACCAGGGCGCCGCTACGCGCACGGGTCAGCGCAAGCTTGTCATCGGCACGCCAGGGCATGTTTCCGACGATTTGTTTGAACGCATGCAATATGTCGACGTGCCCGCGTTCAATGCGGCCACGGCGGCTGGGAATTTCGATAAGGCGCGCTTCGAAGAACTCAAAAGCCGCTCACCCAATAGCCTGCCTTTCGCCCACGCAAGTGACGTCACCACCTGGACCAACAACAGCGGCCCCGGCTACGACGCTACCCTACAAGCTGGCGGCACGGTCAACCTCAACGTCGCCCGCACCCTGCAAAACGGCACGCTGCACAACAACACCCTGGCGCAGTTGACCGGCACCCTCGGCGACGACCAGACCGGCATCCCGGTTGGCGGCATCAACATCAACCTGAGCAAACACGCCAACGACCCGAGCGCCCAGGCGCCCGGCAGCGTGTTGCCCGTAGTGGGCGTAGCCCCAGGCGGCGGTTTCGTGCCCGTGGACTACACCGGCACCGCGTTCGCCCCGGTCGACCCCACCACCTCGCCGACCTTCCAACTGCCCAAGGGCGAGTACGGCCTGTTCGTCAGGAACGCCGACCCCACCAGCCATTACCTGATCGAGACCAACCCCGAGTTCACTTCCGTATCAGGCTTCCTCAGCTCCGACTACATGCTCGGCAAGCTCGGCTACACCTCCGACAACGCCTGGCGCCGGCTCGGTGACGGCCAGTACGAAACCCGCCTGATCCGCGACGCCGTGCTCGCGCAAACCGGCCAACGCTTCCTCGCCGGCGGCCTGTACAGCGACGCCGACCAGTTCCGCTACCTGATGGACAACGGCCTGGCCAGCAAAGACACCCTGCGCCTGAGCCTCGGCGTGGCCCTGACCGGCCAGCAAGTCGGCGCCCTGACCCACGACATCGTGTGGATGGAAACCCGCGTCATCGACGGCCAGAGCGTCCTCGTGCCGGTGCTCTACCTGGCCCAGGCCGACTCGCGCAACGTGCGCGGCAACAGCCTGATCCAGGGCCGCGACCTCAACCTGGTCACCGGCGGCGACCTGATCAACGTCGGCACCCTGCGCGCCAGCAACAACCTCTCCGCCATCAGCAGCGGCACTATCTACACCGGCGGCCTGGTCGAGGCCGGCAACAACCTCAGCCTGCTGGCCCAAGACAGCATCCGCAACGCCATGGCCGGCGAAATCCGCGGCAAGCAAGTCAGCCTCACGGCGCTTAAAGGCGACATCACCAACGACACCACCGCCATCCAGGTGCGTGACGGCGTCGGCATGCGCACCCTCACCGACACCAGCGCCGGCACCATCGTCGCCCGCGAAAACCTCGCCATCGACGCCGGCCGCGACCTCACCAACCGCGGCGCACTCACCGCTGGCAACGACGCTAATTTAACCGCCGGCCGCGACCTCAACCTCATCGCCGCCAGCGACACCAGCATCAAGCACGAGACCCGCGACGGCGGCGAGAAATCCAACATCACCACCGACGTCAAAAACCTCGCCGCTAGCGTCACGGCCGGCGGCAACCTCAACATGCAGGCCGGGCAAGACGTCAACATCATCGGCAGCACCGCCACCGCCGGCAAAGACCTCAACATCGCCGCCGGCCGCGACCTCAACATCGCCTCGGTCAGCGACATGCACAACGTCGAGGGCAAGGAAAAACACGGCAAGAAACGCATCAAGACCTCGGACGACCAGACCACCCAAGTGGCAAGCGTGCTGACGGCAGGTGGGGATTTTGTCAGCCAGGCTGGGCGTGATACGACGATCGTGGCGAGCAGGATCAGCGCGGGGAATGAGGCTTATCTGTATAGCGGGGATAAGTTGAGTTTGTTGGCGGCTGAGAACAGCACGCATACGTTGTATGACATGAAGAAAAACAGCGGCTGGGGTTCCAAGAAAACCCAGCGCGACGAGGTCACTCGTATTACCAACGTCGGTACTGAAATCAAGACCGGCGGCGACCTGATACTCAAGAGTGAAGGAGATCAGACCTATCGACTTGCCAAGCTTCAAAGCGGCAAGGACATCACCCTGGACAGTGGTGGCGCGATTACTTTTGAAGCGGTCAAAGACCTGCATCAGGAAAGCCATGAGAAGAGCAATAACAACGCGTTTTGGGTTTCTTCCAAGGGTAAGGGCAACACCGACGAGACCGTCCGCCAGAGTCAGCTGATCGCCGAAGGCAATGTGGCAATCAAAGCTGTCGCCGGTTTGAAGATCGACATTAACCAGGTCAATCAGGAGACAGTCAGCCAGTCCATTGATGCGATGGTTAAAGCTGATCCACAGTTGGCTTGGATCAAGGATGCTGAGAAGCGTGGTGATGTGGACTGGAGGCAGGTCAAGGAGATCCACGACAGCTTCAAGTACAGCAACTCGGGCCTGGGGCCGGCGTCGCAGATCATTATTGCGATTGTGATGGCGGCAGTGGTTGGCCCTCTAGCAGCAGTCGCGGCAGGTGGTGGCACTGTGGGCGCTGTCGCTGGTGCTGTGGCGGCGGGCGCGTCTACGAACGCGACTGTCAGCGTAGTCAACAATCGGGGCAACCTTGGCGCTGTGCTCAAGGATGTTACTTCTTCGGATGCTATGAAGGGGTATGTCATTGCCGGTGCTACAGCAGGTCTGACGGCGGAATATTTTGGTGATTGGACTGGAACCGAGACAAACACGGCAACAGGGAAAATCACAACACCGGGAATACTGAATAGCTGGCGTGGTGTCGGCCAATTTGCGGCAAACCAAACGTTGCAAAGTGGTACTTCCATGTTGTTGAGCAAAGCGCTCGGGCAAGGTGGCAGTGCCAGCGATGCGCTTAAAAATGCGTTGTTTAACACTTTGGCGGCCGCTAGTTTCAATTTGGTAGGCAATTACACGAAGGGCGTTTTTGCTGATGGGTCACCACCGAAAATTGCAATACACGCCATGGTGGGGGGGCTCCTTGCCGAGGCTACAGGCGGCGACTTTAGGACAGGTGCTTTGGCAGCGGGGGCGAACGAGGCGTTAGTCACTCATCTGGACTCCTTGGTTCGAGGTAACGACGAGTTACTGACAATGAGCTCGCAAATTGTAGGCGTTCTAGCTGCGGCCGGTCAGGCTGATGCGACTGCGGCTCAGATGGAGAAGGGCGCGTGGGTGGCAAAAAATGCTACTCAATATAATTACCAAGGCCACTATGACAAGTATTTAAAAAAGCATGAGGCATGTACTGCGAATAGTGGAGGGACAGGTTGTTCAACTATTTTGTCAATGGCTGGCACTAACTCCAGAAATCTTGGCAATGTGGTGGTTAATACTGATGATAGTGGAGCTATAGTTAGTTATATACTGCTTGATAATGCCAGCAAACCATTTGCAATTATGGAGCCTGCTGAGTACAAAGCCTACATCGTTATGAATACGGATACCCAAGAGGGGTATAAAACTGCGCCTCAGTGGGGGCTAGATATATCCTCCACAGTGATAAATGCGGCTAATGGTCAAGGCAGCAAAGCTGCAGAAAGCTACACGCTTATGCTTAGCGAACCAGAATACTGGGGCGAGATGGCATTAGGGCTGGCTCTATCCTTAGCCCCATCGGCGGGGATGTTCAGCGCAGGTGCGCGCCCCGCCAGATTAGGCGTTTTGAACGACAGCGTTTTTGCCCAGGTTCCCGCGAGAACAACAAAAGCCTTTAGTGAAATGGGGCAAGAAATCTATACTAAAGCTGCTGGGCGGCCTATCGAGACGGTTGGTGACTTAACGGAGGCGTTGAAACAGGGCACTATTCGTCCGAATCAGGTACCTCTTGATTATGTGGTTATCGACGGAAGAAAAGTAATTTCCAACACCAGAACCTCCACTGCGCTCATAGACGCAGGCATACCGAAGAGCCAATGGCACGGTATCGATAAAACCGGCCTAAAAGCTTTTGATAATACAACTTTCGATGATTTGGTAAAGAATCAGCTTAATAAAAACTATGAAGGCTCTGTAGAGAAGGCGAGGAAATAAACAAAGTGAAATTATCTAATCCTAAAAAACTTGTTGATATGAATAGTTTTTTGCCCCTTGATGGTGAAAGTAGGGTTGAAATACTTTATGCAGGAACAGAACTGATCATAAATGTTTTTTTTGAAATCGGTGATGGGGCTTCCGACGAAAAAAAAACGTTTCGATTTAAAAAGGCAAAATACTTTTATAAGTTGCCGTTCCCTGGGTACAGCCCATTTAGCTGTTCAAGTGATGAAGGCATAGAGCTTCTTAATTGTTTGGTCGAGTATGGTTATTCAGAGATGGTAGATATAGATAAAGAAAGGTCTGGTATTTCCGGTTATGCTCATTATAGATTGTTTTTCCATTCTATAGGTGTCGCTGTATATGTGATAGCCAAATCCTTTTCTTTGGAATGAAAAGATTTACGCTGAGAGTTGGGTGTTTGGTTGATGTAAGCTATAAGGTGCGTGTATCCAGACCTTTATGCTAGATGGAGCTTCCTTGTTCCTGCATAATATATTGTGGCGGAACGTGGGTTGTTAGCCATATACCATTTTCAGCTAGATAAAAAGCTAAACCGTCTTGATGCATTTTTAGAGAGTCAATTATGAGGATCACAGGTTTTCCGTATCTCTGTCCAACGGCTAATGCTGTGCTTTTATCTTTTGTTAAATGTACATGATGGCGATAACCGGAGATTAATCCTTGTTGCTGGATTGACTTTAGGAAGCGAGTGGCCGTTCCGTGATACAAAATTGTCGGCGGGGTTTCAGCAGGGAGTCGGATACTTACATTTTCACTTGAGTGTCCCTGCAAAGCTCTAATATGTTGCCCGTCGCTAGAAATTGCAAAGCGTTTTTTTTCACTGCTTGTCAAGATAGCCAAAATCATTTCACGATTTATATTACGCCCCTCATTCGCTGAGCCAATTATTAATTGGTCGATCTCTGCCCACCCGTCCGAGTCTAACTCAAGCCCAATAGAGTGTGGTTTATGTCTTAGTACGTAGCTAAGAAATTTGCTGGCTTCATTGATCTGTTTGCTATCCATAGTCATTTACCTTATTTGTCAGTATGAGAATTTTGTCTATATTTAAATTGGCAATTTGTTTAATATATTTCTGTCGCGAACAGGGCCGACGTGTCGGGCCATAAGTATCCGGTTTTTGATAGGGTTACAAGAATTGCGTTCTTTAAAAATCAATTTTTATTTTTGTCTGCTTGGATTTTTGAGTAGGGCGGTTACCAGATAACCGCCCATTTTTATTTAAGAAGCTAGCGAATTCAACTTCCGTCCAACCACATCCAGTAGATCACACCCATCTCTCAGAGGGATGGCCAGCAACAGCGCAAAGTCGTGCAGCACAATCGCATCACTGCTGATTTCCTCCCGAAACGCCAGGTTCTCCAAAAACTGCGTCACCGCGCGAATACGATACGCGGCGGCGTCATAGAGAACATCGAGAGGCGCTTGCGTGTTGATTACCAGCGCGGGGATGGTTGAGTCGTGACCTGTTAACGGCATGTATCGGTTCATATTAAGCTCTCTACTTAAGTGATAAATGCCATCACTCAAACGTCGCCAAACGTATGGGTGACAGCTGTACGCAGGTTGGCGAACCGGCAGTAGAGAAAACCGGCAGACCCGAAGGTCTCCCGCGCACAGCCGTCATAAAACGACTTTGCAGGCGCGCAAGTGGCTGCACAAAAGCCACCAGCTTGCGCATTCTCTACCGTCAGGTCGCCAAACCTGAATCGCCATGGGGGCGACCAGCGGACTATAAGTCCTTCACGTAAAAACGCGCAAGGCATCAAAAGGCCAACGCTTCCTCGCCGGCGGCCCCTACAGCGACGCCGACCAATTCCGCTACCTGATGGACAACGGCCTTGCCAGCAAAGACGCCCTGCGCCTTAGCCTTGGCGTGTCCCTCACCGACCAGCAAGTCGGCGCCCTGACCCACGACATCGTGTGGATGGAAAACCGCGTCATCGACGGCCAGACCGTCCTCGTGCCGGTGCTCTACCTGGCCCAGGCGGACTCGCGCAACGTACGCGGCAACAGTCTCATCCAGGGCCGCGACCTCAACCTGGTCACCGGCGGCGACCTGATCAACGTCGGCACCCTGCGCGCCAGCAACAACCTCTCCGCCATCAGCAGCGGCAGTATCTACACTGGCGGCTTGGTCGAAGCTGGCAACAACCTCAACCTGCTGGCCCAGGACAGCATCCGCAACGCCATGGCCGGCGAAATCCGCGGCAAGCAAGTCAGCCTCACGGCGCTTAAAGGCGACATCACCAACGACACCACCGCCATCCAGGTGCGTGACGGCGTTGGCATGCGCACCCTCACCGACACCAGCGCCGGCACCATCGTCGCCCGCGAAAACCTCGCCATCGACGCCGGCCGCGACCTCACCAACCGCGGCGCACTCACCGCTGGCAACGACGCTAATTTAACCGCCGGCCGCGACCTCAACCTCATCGCCGCCAGCGACACCAGCATCAAGCACGAGACCCGCGACGGCGGCGAGAAATCCAGCATCACCACCGACGTCAAAAACCTCGCCGCCAGCGTCACGGCCGGCGGCAACCTCAACATGCAGGCCGGGCAAGACGTCAACATCATCGGCAGCACCGCCACCGCCGGCAAAGACCTCAACATCGCCGCCGGCCGCGACTTAAACGTCGCCTCGGTCAGCGACATGCACAACGTCGAGGGCAAGGAAAAACACGGCAAGAAACGCATCAAGACCTCGGACGACCAGACTACCCAAGTGGCAAGCGTAATCACGGCGGGTGGGGATTTTGTCAGCCAGGCCGGGCGTGACACCACGATCGTGGCGAGCAGGATCAGCGCGGGGAATGAGGCTTATCTGTATAGCGGGGATAAGTTGAGTTTGTTGGCGGCTGAGAACAGCACGCATACGTTGTATGACATGAAGGAGAAGGGAAGCTGGGGCGCTAAAAAGGCGCAGATGGATGAAGTGACCCGCACTACTCAGGTAGGTACCGAGATCAAGATAGGTGGCAACCTGGTGCTGAAAAGCGATGGCGACCTGCTGTATCAAGTCGCAAAGCTTAATAGCGGCAAGGACATCATCCTTGATAGCGGCGGTGCAATTGTCTTTGAAGGCGTCAAGGACCTGCACGATGAGAGCCACACTAAGAGCAAAAGCGACCTTTCGTGGTTCAGCGCTAAGGGCAAAGGTAATACAGACGAAACCTTGCGTCAGAGCGAGTTGGTTGCCCAAGGAAAACTCGTCATCAAGGCAGCCGAAGGCATTCGTATCGACGTCAAACAGGTCGATCAGCAGACTGTAAGCCAGACCGTTGATGCGATGGTCAAGGCTGATCCTAATTTGGCCTGGTTGAAGCAAGCTGAGGCGCGTGGCGACATTGATTGGCGCCAGGTGAAAGAGATTCACGAGAGCTTCAAGTACGACAATTCAGGGTTGGGTGCCGGTGCCAAGATTGCGATAGCAATCATGATGGCGGCGATTATGGGGCCGGTAGGATTCGGGTTGCAGGGAGCCACCCTTGCGGTGAGCACCAGCCTGAGTACGACGGCAGTCACCAGCACCATCAACAACAAAGGCAATTTGGGTGCAGCGCTTAAGGAAACGGTCAGCGCCAATAGCCTGAAAAGCGCAGCAGTCGCCGGGTTTACGGCGGGGGCTCTTGAGTATGCCGACACTAATTGGTTCGCTGGTGCTGATGGCGCAGGTGCAGGCACAAGTACAAGCACAGTCCAAGGTGTTACCCCGAGTACGGGTTCAACCTTGGCGGTTACAAACTCCTCCAAAGATATTTTCACCTGGACGTCAGCAGGCGATATCGCGCTGCGTACTGGTGGTCGGGCGGTAATCTCCAGCGGGATATCGACGGCCGTTCAAGGGGGAAGCTTCGGCGACAACTTCAATGCGGCCTTGTTGGGAGAGGCTGGCAACGTTGCAATGGCTACCGGTTTTAATTGGGTGGGTGATTACGTCACGTTCCCCAATGGCAGCCCTCAAAAGATTATTGCGCATGCTTTGATGGGGGGATTGCTAGCTGAAGCCACAGGTAGCGATTTCAAAACCGGGGCTGCCTCTGCCGGGCTGAATGAGGCACTCATCAATCAGTTGGTGTGGGCTGCTCAAGGCAATGACGACATCACGCTGATGCTTTCACAGCTGACAGGCTTGTTAGCAGCTGCGGCGGTCGATGGAGATTTGGAAAAAGGCTCTCAGATTGCTCAGAAGGCGACGACGTTCAACTATCTTTACCACGAAGAAGTCGAGGAGATGCTTCGGGAGGTAGATAGCAAGGCTACGGAGCAAGAGAAGCGTGAGGTCCGGCAGCGTTATGCGGAACTTGATCAGCAGAGAAATGACGAGTTGGATGCGCTTTGCGCACGCGATCCGCAACGCTGCAGAGGTATTGCCACTTCCTTGGCGAACGATGATCAGAAACTCGTTGATCTGGTAGGTAGGTTGAGATCCCAAGGGCAGGGCGGTGCTGCTTCTGCGGTTGGTTTTGTGATAGGGAACAACCTAGACGCGTCCAGCCAAATTGCAGCAGATATCAGCTCTGCGGGTGGTGGGCCATTAGTTAAGCTCGGCGCGGAGGCAATTAAGGCAGGAATTGGGATTACATTACCCTCACGTTCTGGCGCGGGGAAAGGGAAAAGCGGTCAGAGTGATATAACAACGGCAGGGGGAAAAAACTCCTCTGGTGGAATTACAACTGTCTCCGATGAAATGAGAGCCAATCCTTATCATCCGGATTGGCAGCAGTACGTTGGCGGCGAACCACGCGGAGTAGGCGCGGATACTGTAAAAGGTACGGAGGTACCCAAAGGCAAAGCGAAGACTCCAAAAACCGTAGAGGAAATATCAAATCCACCACAGGCCCCGATAATCCCGTCTGGCTGGGTGAGTCGACCGGGTAAAAACGGCGGTGAAGTCTACTATCCGCAAGGGACAGACCCCGCGAAAGGAGAGCACATACGGGTTATGCCCCCTGGATCGTCAGCTGTTTCAGGTTATGAGAATGGCTACTGGCGCTGGCAAAATTCAGGGAAGCAGCCGATGAATCCTGCGACTGGAAAGCCGGGGATCGGTCAGGGAGACACGCATATTCCGCTTCCTCCTGATTCTTTACCCCCCGTTCGTCGCTGAACGCTTATAGATTAATTAGAGGTACATATGAGCACTTTGTCAGATGATTTTGATTTTTCTCTACTTTCTGGCTGCTATCTGGAAATGGTTTGTTTTGGAGTGCGTGTCACGAGGCTTGATTTTTCAAGACCGCAGACATTCGCTGGTGTGTCGCCTTATAAAGTTTCATTCTGTGTAGAAGCCGGGTTGAAATATCAAATTGACGACATTGTGGGTCAGCGCGAATTTAACGACTCGTCTACCAGTGCACCCTTATTGGATTTTTTATTAATGGACGTTGAGTCTGTTGAGAAAGTCGAAACTGACGCACTACAAATAAAATTTAGCACGGGAGCGAAAATTACCATCGAGTCGGATGTTTCAGATGGTTATGAGTCTTACTCGATTTATTTGGATTCCGGTGACATCATCGTCGTCTGAATGGGTAAGAACGGAGAAGCGGGACAGATTTATTCGGGTTCGAGGTGCCAGTAAAAAGGCCAAATAAATAAATCTTTCCCCTTTATTTTAAGAAGGTGGGGCCGGAGCGAGTGTTAGACCCGTAGTCCCGGAGGCTAATAGGGACTGGCGCATGTATAGGTAGTGCATGTGGAGAAAGCCAGAATCAAAGTGGTGGGCTGATGGCTACGTTTAAAGAAAGTATATATTTATCTTATTCGCAATTTTGCGTATTTTTGAGCTCGCTTGATCAGCCGTATAATGATTGGAGTGATCGTAGTTATGCGCAAGGATTTGCGTGGAGGTTAGGGAGTGTCTCTTTTAGAACTTTGATTGACGAAGGGAGTCATATAATTAGCTTTTTCATTAACGAACAAGTGCCAGCTATAAGCGCAGACGTGGTTCGGGCCTTTAAAGTACCCTTCACGGTGAGCGATAGAAATATTGAGGTGGGTAGTATTTCGAGTACGGTTCCTCTAGAACTGCCTGAAGGAGATTATTCTCTTCAGGTCGAATTTATAAGGCCCTCCTCAAGTGGAGTGTACGCAATAAATGTCCATTTGAATTTAGGTTGCTGTGATTTTGAGGTGTTGAGAGCAGACGCCGAAATTGACGAGCAAGGTGAGTTTGATATCGATGCGGTTCCTGCGGGATAAACATTCGGCGAAATGAGGCGGATTTATAATTCGAGATCGCGGTAAAAAGCATATTAAATAAATCTGTCCATTGTCTTTGACAAAAAAGTAGGGCGGGTGAACATGGACATTAAAGCTTTTTTAAAGAGTAAGAAAGAAGAGCATTTGCTCGATCGCTTGGCTGCTGTAGATGATGCGAGTATTAATGCAATAAGGGTAGGGCAGAAAAATGCTCCTGATGATTACTTAAAGTTTTTGCGGGAGTTCGGAAGTGGGGAAATTGAAACAGTCGGATTCATGCTCTACAACGGCCTCATAGAGGCAAGTGATATTTTTGATGAGGAGACTGCGGCGCAATTTGAAGGTGTTATGATTTTTGGCGATGATATGCAGGGACGATGCGTCGGTTTTGATAAAAATGACAAATGGGCTGTATTGGAAATAGACTCTGCAGATATGAGTGTTAGAAAGTTATGTGATACATTTTCTTTGTTTGTTTATAATTTGTTGGAATGAATTTGGAGCAAAAAATGGGGTTGAGTACAGAAAAGAGGACGGATTTATTTGAGTTCGGGATGGCAGCAGAAAGGAAAATTAAATAAATCTGTCCCCTTTTTTTCTTTCTTTCTTTTCTTTCTCCTTTATTTCTTTCCATTGATTATTGAGGGCTCGTTCTTCGGGTAGCCAGACCCGGTCGCTTTTTGAGCGACCGCCGGGCTATAAGCCCCCCACCCAAAACCGCGCAAGGCATCACAACAATGGCACCACCCCTCATGCAATACCTTCCATTGTGAAGCGCCTCCACCCTGGGCTTTGAACATTTTGTTTATCCCAGTGTCTTTACCCCGCCCACCCGCAATCGGTCGGGCTGCATGGACTGCAGCGTTTTCAATAACATTAAGGATTAATGTGAACCTCTCCCCCTTACAGCCCCTTTGTGCCACCGCCCACGGTGCACCGGCTCGCGCCTGCGATTTGCAAAGGCGCCCTGGGGGCATCATTCGGATCGATTGATCCTTTCGCTCAGCACACCTACTGCCGCCGGGCGTATTGGCGGCTTTGACTGTAGTTCATGGAGTTTGAAATGAAGCGCAAGCCGTTCCAGAAAACCTTGTTGGCCCTGATGGTCAGCGCCGGCGCCGCACACGCAAGCGCGGTGGAATTCGATGTGAGCACTGGCCAGAACGTTTGGAAAGACCAAGTGTTCAACGAGCCGGTCACCCTGGTGGGTTCACGTAATGTGGTAGCGACCCAGCGCTATGTTGATGGCGCGAGTGTGGCCGATACCAATATCCAGGGTTCGCTGACCAATCGCGCCGATTACACCATCGATGGCAGTGGCCTGAACATACGCGGGTTTGTTGTGGATGGTGCGTTGGATTCAGACCTCACGAGCCGGGGTGGGACCATCACCGGCGATGTCGTTCAAGCGGGCACGATCAGGCTGACCAACCAGATTTGGGCAGAAGGGTTTGAAGTCGGCGCGGCAAACGTCGGCGGCAGTGTGATCAACTCTGGAACCATCATCACCGTTGACGTGCCGGGTTCGGGGCCGGAAAGCGACGGCGAGGGTATCTACCTGAACGGCACGAGTGTCGGCGGCGATGTGATCAACTCCGGCGTGGTGGATGTCACCTCCTACTACGGTTACGGGCTGATCCTGGACACGCACAACAACATGCCGGTCACCGTCGGCGGCAAGATTCTTAACTCCGGCACCCTGCGTGTTACCGGTGGAGAGGCGCTGGGGTTCGTGATCGAAACCGACACCAACGACCTGAAAATTGAAAACAGCGGGCTGATCTCGGTGCTCGGCGACCAGGCAAAAGCGGTGCAGTTTTACAGCGGCAATATCGACTACCTGCTCAACACCGGCACTATCGAGGCCAAGGGCGTTAATGCCGTCGCCGTGGATTTGCGTGGCGCAACCTTCACCAACAACGTACCGAGCGGTGCACGGGGCGTCGTCAACCGTGGCGTGATCAGCGCCGATGCCACCGCCATTTACCTCGACCCCACGCGCCCGGTGGCGCCGCTGGAGATCAACCAGCAAGCCGGCGAAATCCGCAGCGGCAGCGGGACTGCTATCGACGCTAACAACCTCGCGAGCTTGAACTGGACCGGCGGCCAAATCACCGGCGACCTGCTCAACCTCAACGCGGTCAACGTCGACGGCCAGGCAGGTTTCACTGGCAGTCGCATCATCGCGCCGGTGTCGGTCAACTCAGGTTCGTTGAACCTCTCCGCGCCCGGCACCACCGTCACCGGCACCCTCAATGTGGCCAGCGGTGCGGGCATTGATATGCACTTGGCCGACAGTGTGGTGCCGACCACGCCGTACCTCACGGTCAACGGTACAGCCAACCTGGCCCAGGCCTCCAAGCTGACTATCAGCGCCAACCCTGGCGACTTCGCCGCGCCCAAGGCCGGTACGCAATACACTTTGCTGCAAGCCACCAACCTGCAGAACAACGGCGTGGCCGTCGCCAGCGCGTCATCGTTGCTGGACGTGCTCAGCTACTCGGCGGATGCGCAGACGGTCAAGGCCGTGGTGGCGGTGAAAAGCGATCAGCAAGTGCAGCATGAGTTGGCGGGTGTCGGCGCTGGGGCGTCGGCTGCTACTGCGGTCAATGTGGTAAAAAATGAAGTGCTCGGTCAACTCAGCCAGGACGATAAGGTGTTCCAGGCCTTGGCCAGCGCCGGGACTGCACAGCAGTTGGCGAAGGTTGCCGACCAGCTCAATCCGGACGTCAACCGTGGCGCCCTCGACGTGGCCCTGTCGGGGCAAACCGTGGTCAACGGTGCGATCTTCAACCGCCTCACCGAGCAGCGCGACAGCCACCAGACTGGCGGTGTGTGGGTGCAAGGCCTGAGCAGCAACATGGACCAGGACGGTCGTAGCGGCAACAACGGCTACTCGGCCAACAGCAGCGGCATGGCGGTGGGTGTGGACGGTCGCTTGAGCGACACCACCACCCTGGGCGTGGCCTACAGCTACCTCAACTCGAATATCCATTCGGACCTGGGCAACAAGACCGACGTCGAGGGCCATGCGCTGTCGCTGTACGGCAACTGGGCGCTGCAGAACTGGTTCGTGGATGGCAGCCTCGGCTACGGCCATAACGAGAATGACAACAAGCGCCACGTCGCGGGCACCACGGCCAAGGGCAGCTATGACAGCAATGTGTTGTCGGCCAGCGTGGTCGGCGGCTACAGCTTCAAGCCGTCCCAGGCGGTGGTGATCGAGCCGCGTTTGGCTGCGCGTTATGCCAACGTGCGCATGGATGGTTTTACCGAGAAAGGTTCGTCAGCGGCCTTGAGCACGGCTTCGCAGCGTTATGAAGTGGGCGAGTTGGGTGCCGGTATACGCCTGGCGGCCAACCTTCCATTGAGCACCGGCACGTTACAGCCGGAAGCCACATTGATGGCTTACCACGACTTGATGGGTGACCGCGTCGCGCAAACTTCCAACTTCGTGGCGGGTGGTTCGGCGTTTACCGTCACCGGTGCGTCGGTGGCGCGTGACAGCTATGAAGCCAGCGTGGGGGTGAATTACCAGGTGTCGGACTTCACCGTCGGCGCCAGCTACACCCGCCAGGCGCGCAGCGGTTTCGATGCTGACGGCGTCATGCTCAAGGCGCGCTACGCGTTCTAACCAACACCGCTGAGCCCTGTGGGCAAGCCCGAATGCCGGTCAGTTAAGCGAACGAAATGCTCAAAGCAGCGAAGATCAAATGTGGGAGCGGGCTTGCTCGCGAAAGCGGTGGGTCAGTCAACATCAATGTTTGCTGGGCCGACGCCTTCGCGAGCAAGCCCGCTCCCACAGGGGACCTGCGCTTGACTGGCCAGCATTCCGGCTAGCCCTTGCATTTGGTTTGCGTGAATCCGGAGCGTTGGGTCAGAACAGGGTCAAAGGGGACAATTTAATAATTCTGTCCTCTTAATTGGTATCTGGTGAAGGAACTCAAGTAAGCCTGCCGACGCAGGCATGACCCTATTGATTGCAGGAGCGAGGTTTAGATGAGGGTATTTGGCTATCGACTGGCACAGGGTGTGTGCCTGCTGTTGATGTTCATCAGTGCAAGCATTTTCATGCTGGCGTGGGCCCGCCTCGATAGTACGACGGGGGCCATCTTCGGGGCGGCGCCGGGTGCTTTTCTGATGGGCGGCATTGGGCTGCTGTTCGCGTTTGTATTCGAGCGCTCGCGTACGCCTCGGGCCACTGCGCGCTACATGGCGACCCGGTTGGCAGTGGTGCTCGTGCTGGCGGCGGGCGCGGCCTATGTGGCCGATGGAATATGGTTTTCGCCAGAGCGCGATGAGCTCGATGCCGCATTGGAGGGCGCGTCCTGCGGCAAATACACCGGCCGCATCGAAAAAGGGTGGGAGCAGTTTTGCGCAGAGCCGCGCCAGCAGCAGGCGCGTTAAGCGCTCCCACTGGCTAAGCCACACTGCAGACCTCCACATTTGGATCTGTGCATGGCCGAAACATCTTGAGAACCGCTCTCAACCCCGTAAAATGCCGCAGCCGTTGCATCACAGTCTTTCAGGGAAGAATTCAGGCCAGCGTATTGTCAGGCTGCCTAACTCCTTGGAAAACCCAGCAACGCTGATTTCCTCACCCAAGGAGCACCCTGTGAAGACACTGTCCAAAATCCTGCTGTCGGGCCTCACCGCCGCGGCGCTGTTGACCGTGGCCGGTTGCGCCACCGAGAGCAACCGCGCCATGCCGGTGGAGCAAGTCGCCAGCGCCCACGTGGCTTATTCCGGTGTGCGTGTACCGATTGCCGTGGGCAAGTTCGACAACCGCTCCAGCTACATGCGCGGCATCTTCTCTGATGGCGTCGACCGTCTCGGCGGCCAGGCCAAGACCATCCTCATCACCCACTTGCAGCAGACCAACCGCTTCAGCGTGCTGGACCGCGACAACATGGGCGAAATCTCCCAGGAAGCCAAAATCAAAGGCACCGTGCAGAAGCTCAAGGGCGCTGACTACGTGGTGACTGGCGACGTGACCGAGTTCGGCCGCAAAGAGACCGGCGACCGCCAGCTGTTCGGCATCCTTGGCCGTGGCAAGACCCAAGTGGCCTACGCCAAAGTCGCGCTGAATATCGTCAACATCAACACCTCCGAAGTGGTGTATTCCACCCAGGGCGCCGGTGAGTACGCGCTGTCCAACCGTGAAGTGATCGGCTTCGGCGGCACCGCCAGCTACGACTCCACCCTCAATGGCAAGGTGCTGGACCTGGCCATGCGCGAAGCGATCAACCGCCTGGTGGACGGCATCAACGCCGGTGCCTGGAACCCGCGTAACTGATCAGCAACACCTCAAGGAGCAGTACACGGATGAGCAAGGCAGTGAAGTTGGCGCTGACGCTGACAGCAATCGCAGCGGTAACCGGGTGCCAGACGGCGCCCCAGCCCCTGTATCAATGGGAAAGTTACCAGCCGCAGGTATACGAGTATTTCAAGGGCGAGCCCAAGGAAGCGCAGGTGGAAGCACTGGAGCGTGACCTGCAAAAGATCAACGCCAGTGGCCGCAAGGCACCGCCGGGTTACCACGCGCACCTGGGCATGCTGTACATGAACATGGGCAAGGATGACCAGATGGTGCAGGAGCTTCGCACCGAGAAGGCACTGTTCCCTGAGTCCGCTGCGTACATGGACTTTCTGCTGAAAAACGCCAAGACCGGAGTCGCCACTAAATGAGCCTGTTAAAACTCACCGGCGCCTTGCTGGCCCTGGCGTTGCTCGGCGGTTGCGCGGCGCCCAAGACCATTGATTACACGGCGTACAAGCAGGCGCGACCCAAGTCGATCCTGGTACTGCCACCGATCAATGAGTCGCCGGAAGTGCAGGCGTCCTACAGCCTGGTATCGCAGGTGACGTACCCGTTGGCCGAAGCCGGCTACTACGTGATGCCGATTGCCCTGGTGGATGAAACCTTTCGCCAGAACGGCCTGACCACCGCCAACGACATCCAGGCCGTACTGCCGGCCAAGCTGCACGAGATCTTTGGTGCGGACGCGGCGTTGTACATCACTATCAGCCAGTACGGCACCCAGTACATGCTGATCTCCAGCGACACCTCGGTGACGGCCTCGGCCAAGCTGGTGGACCTGCGCACCGGCACCACCTTGTGGACCGGTTCGGCACGGGCTTCCAGCGAGGAAGGCAACAACAATGGCGGCGGCCTGGTGGGCATGCTGATCACGGCAGCGGTCAAGCAGGTGATCAACAGTTCCACCGATGCGGCGCATCCGATTGCCGGTATCACCAGTGCGCGGTTGCTGTCGGCAGGGCAACGCACCGGGATTCTGTACGGCCCGCGTAACCCCAAGTACGGCACCGACTGATCAGCGGCAACCCGTAAACAGCGTCACCTCTGACGACGGTGCTGTTGAATCAAGTCGATGCGGGTGGCCGTGCCCATGGAGTCACGGTGCCCGTTGACGTTGGTGCCGATGGAGCCGTTGTGCAAGGCAACGATCTCGTCCGTATCGACGCTGATCAGCGGTGAACCGGAGGTGCCGGGTTTCTTGAAGGCATCGTGGTAGACAGTGCCCTGATAAGGGCTGTCCTGGTCGTATCCCTTGAGTGTGGTGGGTTGGCCCTTGGTATTTAGAAATGAAATGCCGAGGGCCTCTTGTCCATGGTTGGGCATAAAGACTTTCTGCCCAGGCGATGCCTGTGGGTGGGCGGCCAACGTGAGGGGCGGGAACTGCTCGGCCAAGGTCTTTCGCTCTTGGGCAGGCAAGTCGACACGCAGCTCGGCATAGTCCAGCCGGGCATCCCCACTGAGCGGCTTGGGGTCCAACGGCACTTTGCGCCCTACCTTCATCCGGCCGCTGTTGTCTTGTTCATAACCCAGCCAAAGCTCGAGCTTGCTGCCCCTGGCCAGCGCGTCGCGCACATGTTGGTTGGTCAACACGCTGTTGCCATCGTTGATCAGCGAGCCGGTACCCAATGCGCGGGAATGCACGCGTTCGTAGCCCCATGAATCCCGTGTGACGCTAACTTCGCGAATACTGCCCACGGCCCTGGCCGCTGCATGCATCGGCGTGCCTTTGAGGGAGGCGCTGGCGTGATTCTGCAAGGAGAAGGGCGCCTGTTGTGGCACGGTGACTGGCGTGGTGTGTCGCTTGTGCAGTGCCTTAATCGGTAGCGAGGGCGGTTGCGGGCCTAGCGGTTGAGGCTTGACCTGAATGGGCGGGGTTGGCGCACTGTCGGGTAGGGACGCTTGGCTGGTCACGTCTCCAGGCTTGATTAGCCCTTGGCTTACGATATACAGGTCGGCTTGGCCGGAACCGTTCAGGTCAATGGCCAGGCTGTGTTGGCGTGTGCGCGGGTCATAGCCGAGCAACGCCTCGCCCGGCCGGCCGCTGAAACGGCGGACAAAGTGCAGGTCCTTGATACTGGCGGCCTGCAGCGCGGCGGACACATCGATCTTGTCCTGCCCGCTGGTGAAATCGGTAATCAGGTCCGGGCGTTGTTCGGTGGACTCGCTGGCGTTGTTATAGACGAACGTATCCTTGCCCAGCCCACCGGTAAGCATGTCCCGGCCCAGGCCACCGGTCAGGCGATTATCGGCGTGGTTGCCGATGAGTCGATCAGCGCCTGTGCCGCCGATGGCATTTTCCAGCGTCACGCCTTTGGCAATGGAGACGTTGCCTTTCATGCCGCCGACATCGGAGAAATGTTCAGCCTTCAGGTTGATGGTCTGGTCCTGATAAAACCCCGAAAAATCCAGGGTGTCGTTGCCGCCTCCATCCCACACGCTGAATACCGGCGCGTCGTCGGGTGAGTTGAGGCTGAGGAAGTCACGCCCGGTAGTGGCGTTGAAGCCGTAGACCGTGTCGGTGTCGCGGGTTTTGAAATTGGCACCGTAGAGCTTTTGGATGGCGGTGATGTCGTCCATCAGCGGCGCGCTGGCATAGTGGGTTTGGCCGTTCTTGTTGTGATCATGACCGAGATGGCCTGCCCACCAGTAACTCATCAGGCTGTAGGCACGATTGTCCTCGGCGTAGCTGGCGTTATCAGCGTAACTGCCGCCATTGTTGTATTTGCCGGGATGCATAAGCCCAAGGGTGTGGCCGATCTCATGGGCCAGCACATACCGGCCGAGACTACCGTGAGTGAAGGGGCGATTCGTACCATCTGACGCGAGCCAGGCTTGTGTGCCGTCGCTGTAGATGCCTGGATAAGACGCATATCCCGCCAGGCCGGTGTGCGGGTCATTACCCAGTAAAAGTTGCCCTTTGGCATGGGGTGCATTTTCAGTGAAGGCGATATTGGCAACATCTGCCCAAGCCTGCATGGTGCGCCTGGCCTGCTCTTTTTGAGACGGGGAGAACTCGTTAGCGCCGGCGGGTGTGTTGTAGGTGGCTTGCGAGGGTTTGAAAAAGCGATAGGAGATAGGGGTGGTGCCGTCTTGGTTACGCTCTTTCCAACGATAGCCCGTTCGGGTGATTTGCTCTGCCGCTTTCTCGGTGGTGTAGGAGGGCTTGTCTGAAAAGGCCTCGGCATAGCTGGGCCGTTGGGCGAATGAAGGCGGGTCATAGCGGTGTGTGAGGTTGTTGTTTACGGAGGTCATCGCGGTTTCCCTGATTGAAAAGCCTCCCGAAGACAGAAAAAAATAGACTGTTCTGACAGGGAGGCGGACCTTCACTCAGTGGTTTGGCGTCATATCAGGTTCAACGGGTTATATCTCGAGGTGTGACGCGGTGATCGAAAGAGACGCCCGTGTTTAACCCGTACCAGGGCTGCATTACGTCTGATCTGTTGAACGGATCATTCATTCACGAGGTTCAGCCCATGTCCCGCCCTCTGCTCTTGCTGCGTCCTGCTGCCCAAGGCTTTGCCGTTACCCTGCTGGTAGCGCTGGCCGGGTGTGGGCTGTCGTCTTCCCCTGATGTCGCCAAGCCTGTTGAACCGCCGCCCGTCGCTGAACTGCAAAGCGCGCCGGTACCGGCCACTTTCGCCAAGCGCATGGCCATGCCAGCACCGATGCGAATGCAGGAAAGGGCGACCCTGGATCAGCGCAGCGAACCCCGCGAGCAATACGCCAACCTGCCGGATAACCCGGTGCATCGCGTCGCTGAAACGCCGGTGTCCACCTTCAGCGTCGATGTCGATACCGGCAGCTACGCCAACGTAAGACGCTTCCTCAACCAAGGCAGTCTGCCGCCCGAAGGTGCTGTGCGACTGGAGGAAATGCTCAACTACTTTCCCTACCACTACGCATTGCCCACCGACGGTTCACCCTTTGGCGTGACCACCGAGCTCGCCGCCACGCCGTGGAACCCACGCACGAAGCTGTTGCGCATCGGCATCAAGGCCTCCGACCGGGCCGTGGCGGATCTTGCCCCCGCGAACCTGGTGTTCCTGGTGGACGTGTCCGGCTCCATGGACCGCCGCGAGGGCTTGCCGCTGGTGAAAAGCACGCTGAAATTGCTGGTGGATCAACTGCGCGATCAGGACCGAGTGTCATTGGTGGTGTATGCCGGTGAATCCCGCGTGGTGCTCAAGCCCACCTCCGGGCGTGACAAAAGCAAGATCCGCAACGCCATCGACCAACTCACGGCCGGCGGCTCCACCGCAGGCGCCTCCGGCATCGAACTGGCCTACCAGATGGCCCGCGAAGGCTTTATCGACAAGGGTATCAACCGCATCCTGCTGGCCACCGATGGTGACTTCAACGTGGGCATCAGCGACTTTGACAGCCTCAAGCAAATGGCGGTCGAGCAGCGCAAAAGCGGCGTGTCCCTGACCACCCTTGGCTTTGGTGTGGATAACTACAACGAACACCTGATGGAGCAACTGGCCGACGCAGGCGACGGTAACTACGCCTACATCGACAACCTGCGTGAGGCGCGCAAGGTGCTGGTGGAGCAACTCAGCTCGACCCTGGCCGTGGTCGCCCGGGATGTGAAATTGCAGGTGGAATTCAACCCCGCCCAAGTCAGCGAATACCGCCTGCTGGGCTATGAAAACCGCGCATTGAAGCGTGAGGATTTCAACAACGACAAGGTCGATGCCGGCGAAATCGGTGCAGGGCACACGGTGACCGCGCTGTACGAAATCGTGCCCAAGGGCGAGAAGGGTTGGTTGGAGCCGTTGCGCTATGCCAATGCGCCGACGGCCGAAGGCACATCCGCCGAGCTGGCGATGCTACGGGTGCGCTACAAGCCCGCTGCGGGCGGCAACAGCCAATTGATCGAACGCCCTATCGCTAACCAGTCCACCCCGGCCAGCGACGACCTGCGCTTCTCGGCCGCCGTGGCTGCCTTCGCCCAACAGCTCAAGGGCGATGGCCGCTACACTGGCAGCATGAGTTTGCAGGACACCGCGAAACTTGCCCGCTCGGCCCGCGGCGATGACCCGTTCGGCCTGCGCAATGAATTCGTGCAACTGGTGGAGTTGGCCCAGAGCCTCAAACACTGATCTCGCCCACAACAATGTTCAAATGTGGGAGGGAGCAAGCCCCCTCCCACACTTGATCCTGCTTCGGCTGACAAAAGGAGTTCGCCACCTACATGGCCGTTCCAGACGACTCACCCAGCGACGAATCGCTACTGGCCCGCTACCGAACCGGTGACGCTGGCGCATTTGAAGCCCTGTACACGCGCCACCGCCAAGGCCTGTACCGCTTCCTCATGTCCCTGAGCAACAAGGCAGAGCTGGCCGAAGAAATCTACCAGGACACCTGGCTCAGCCTGATCCGCAGCAACACCCAGCCACAGGGCCGGGCGAGTTTTCGTACGTGGCTGTTCCAGATCGCCCGTAACCGCCTGATCGACCACTGGCGCAAGCACGGCATCCACAACCCCTTGCACGACAGCTACGATGAACAGCTGCACGCCCAACCCGACAGCAGCGCCGGCCCCGAGCAGCAACTGAGCCTGAGCCGCGACCAGGCGCGCCTCGACGCCGCCCTGCAAGACCTGCCCGAAGACCAGCGCGAAGTCTTCCTGCTGCGCCTGCACGGCGAGCTCGAAGTACCGCAAATCGCCGCCCTCACCGGCACCCCGCTGGAAACCGTAAAAAGCCGCCTGCGCTACGCCCAGCAGAAACTGCGCCGCCTGCTGGCCGAGGAGATACCCGCATGAACCACTCCAAACATGCTCCGGACACCGACGACGAGCTGATCCAGCACTTTCGTCAACACAGCAGCGGCGAGCCACCGGCGTCACTGGACGCGTTCATTTTGGCCACCGCCCACCGCGAGGCACCAAAACCTTCGCCCAACCTGTGGCAACGCTGGCTGCGCGCGTGCCAGCAACCACGTTGGCAAATGGCTTTCGCCAGCGTTGCCGGTGTGGCGTTGCTGGTGGGTGTGGTCACGCGCACCAGCGAGCTTGAGCACACGCCGAACACGCGCCTGGCTGCCCCGGCTACGTTTTCTGCGCCTGCACCTGCGCCTATGAGCGCGCCGCCACGCGTCGAATCGTTCAGTGCCGAAATGAGCAGCGATGCCTTGCCCCAAGCCAAAATGGCCAAGCGCGCTGTGCCGGAACCGCTCGAGCAGGGTTTGCAGGAGGTGTTGCGTCTGCGCAAGGCAGGCGATGACGCGGCAGCGACGGCAAAACTCGCCGAGTTGCAAAAACGCTTTCCTGCACAGAACCTCGAGGAGCGGCTCAAAGCATTGCAGCCTCACTGACCCCATGGCGATGGTATCCATCGATACCATCGCCGACCGGTTGAAATGCGTCATAAGCATATGAATTTATATTCAGTTGCTCAGGGAGTAATTGCTGCTAGTTTAATAGGCGAAAGACGTCATTGTTCCTGCTGGCCAACAGAGCGGGTCATGTTTCATTGGATGAAAAGTTGCATGCGGACTTCAAGGATTAAAGTCTTCTCAGCATTCGCTACATGGCCACTGGGAAATAGCTCTACCTGTTGGAAGTCCATTCAATTGGATTGATAAACGGTACCTGATATGACGGCTACGCTGAATTACTCATTGGCGCAGGCAGTGCCTGAGCTGCAACAACCCCTGGATATATTCGAGCTTAAAGAGTCCAACGTACGCTCTTATTGCCGGGACTTTACCGACACGTTCCACACCGCTGAGGGTTCGACGCTGACCAGTGAACAAGGTCAGCTGTTCATCGACTTTTTCAGTGGGGCCGGTGCCTTGAACTACGGGCATAACAACCCGGTATTAAAGGCCGCGCTGCTCGACTACATTGCGCAAAATGGCATCACCCACGGCCTGGATTTCAAGACAACCGCCAAGAAAGCCTTCCTCACCGCATTCGAAGAACAGGTGCTGGCCCCACGCAACCTGCGTTACAAAGTGCAGTTCCCCGGCCCCACCGGCACCAATGCGGTAGAGGCGGCGATCAAGCTGGCGCGCAAGTACACCGGGCGCCAGAACATCGTAGCGTTTACCAATGCCTTCCATGGCATGTCCCTGGGCAGCCTGGCCCTGACCAGCAACCCGCGTAAGCGAGCCGGCGCCGGCGTGACCCTGAGCAATGTCACGTTCATGCCCTATGACGGCTACTTCGGCGACAGCGTGGACACTTCGCTGTACCTGGACAGGATGTTGCGCAGCGGCAGTGGCATCGACAAGCCGGCGGCCATCGTGCTGGAAACCGTGCAGGGCGAGGGCGGTGTGAACAGTGCCTCGGCCGCCTGGGTACACGCCGTGCAGCGCATCGCCCAGGCCCATGACATCCTGCTGATCATCGATGATATCCAGGCCGGCTGCGGGCGTACGGGTGACTTCTTCAGCTTCGAAGCCCTTGGCGTTACCCCAGACATCGTGACGTTGTCCAAGTCGATCAGCGGCTACGGCTTGCCCATGTCGCTGGTGTTGCTGGCGCCCCATCTGGATGTGTGGGAGCCGGGGGAGCACAACGGCACGTTTCGTGGTAACAACCTGGCGTTCGTCACCGGCAAGGCCGTGATCGACCACTATTGGAGCGACGCGGGTTTCACGCAGGCGCTCAAGGCCAAGGCGGGTGTGCTGCATGATGCGCTGCAGAGGTTGTCCGCAGGTTTCGCCGCCAAGGCGCCCAACCGCCTGAAAGGGCGCGGGTTCTTCAAGGGTATCGAGTTCGAGGACGCGAGCCTCGCGCAAAAAGTCGCTGCGCGCGCCTATGCACATGGGCTGATCATTGAAACCTCCGGCATCGATAACCAGGTGCTGAAGTTTCTTCCGGCCCTGACCATCACTGCGGCGCAGATCAACCAAGGCGTGCAGATTCTCGAGCAAGCGTTTACCGAGGTGATCACACCATGAGCGATGCCATCGTTACCCGGCACGCGTCCCTCGATGACGCCGCTGCCATTGCGCCCTTGCTGGATAAATATCGCGAGTTCTACGGTGAAACTTCCGACCTGGCCCGCTCTCTGGCCTTTATTCAACAACGCTTCTTTTTAGGCGAGTCGATTATTATTGTCGCGCAAGTAAACAATGAAGTTATTGGGTTTACGCAACTCTTCCCCAGCTTTTCAAGCGTCACACTAGAACGCCTGTGGATACTCAATGACTTATATGTTGAAGCGTCAAAGCGAAGGGCGGGTGTTGGCCTGGCGTTATTGAATGCCGCCAAGGCATTCGCACAAACAACCGGCGCCAAGCAGTTATTCATCGAGGGCGCAGACGACAACCCGAAGGCACGAAACTTATACACGCGCTTTGGGTTTATCGAAAACACGGCATATCACTATTACCATCTTCCATTGAAGCCAATCCAGGGATAGGAGCTTTTCCATGTCAGACACTGTTTTCGATATCGTGGGTATTGGTTTTGGCCCCTCCAACCTGGCGTTGGCTATTGGCCTTGAAGAGTCCGCTTCCGCGCTGACCTATCGCTTCCTGGACGCCAAGCAAACGCCGGACTGGCAGGATGAAATGTTGCTCAGCGGTTCGGATATCCAGAACAACCCCCTGCGCGACTTGGTCACCCCGCGAAACCCGCGCAGCCACTATGGGTTCGTCAATTACCTGAAAGAAACCGGTCGCCTGTTCGACTACCTCAACCTGCCGCTGACGTACCCGCTGCGGCGCGAATATGCCGAGTACATCAAATGGGTCGCCGGGCATTTTCTGGGCAGTGTCGAATCCTCTGCGTTCGCCCAACGGGTCGAGCCGTTGCTATTCAAAGGCGAGCAGGTGTGGAAGGTCACCTATAACGATCAGCGCGTCATTTACGGCCGCAGCCTCGTGCTCGGCACCGGGCGCACGGCGAATATCCCGGCGGTGTTCGAGGGCCTGACTGGCCCTCAGGTGTTCCACCTCAATCACTACCTGGAGCGCCTCAACAAGCTACCTTCCAGCGTGCAGCGCATCGGTGTGGTGGGCTCCAGCCAGAGTGCCGTGGAAATTGTGCTCGACCTGACCGCCAGGTTCCCCGACAAAGACATCTACTCGCTGCACCGCAGCTTCAGCTTCCGGCTCAAGGACACCAGCCCATTCAGCGACAAGGTGTATTTCCCGGAATTTATCGACTACTACTTCAACCTGCCGCCCGAGGCCAAGGCGCGGGTGGACAAGCAACTGCGCGGCACCAATTACAGCTCGGCCGATGAAGATGTGATCAACGCGCTCTACGTGCGCATTCATGAGGAAAAGTTGCAGGGCAAGCAACGCATCCACATTCTCAACAACATCGCCATTGAACAGGCGCAGATCGGTGCATCGGGGCAGGTGGAGCTGGGGCTCAAGGAGGTCAATCAACTGACCCACTCCACCCTGGCGCTGGACGCACTGGTGCTCGCCACCGGCTTCAAGGACATTGCCGCCAAAGAAAACGGCGAGCTCTATCCGCCACTGCTGGCGCCTTATCACGCACGCTTTCGAGCGGACGCCCACGGCGCGCTGGTGGTCAACCGCGATTACAGCCTGACGGCGCTGGAGGACTTGCCCGCGGTGTTTCTCAACGGCTTATGCGAAAGCTCCCACGGCCTGGGGGACGCCGGCTCATTCAGCCTGATTTCGCTGCGCGTCGAACACATCCTCGCGTCCCTGGAGGAAAAACTCGCACAGGCCGAAGCCCCGCTGCACGCATTGGCCTGACCTGCCCTCGGCAGCAGCCTGCGCCGGCTGCTGCCTCCTACAAGGAGTTCCCATGTTTACAGCAGCATTGATCTACATCCTGGCGGTGATAAGCCCGGGGCCTAACTTCATCATTGTCAGCCGCTTTGCTTCGCTGGGGTCGGTCTCGACCGGTATCGGTGCGACCCTGGGCATCTGCACGGTCGGCGTGTTTTTCTCGACTATCTCATTGCTGGGCCTGGCGGCGTTGCTGCATCAATACCCGGCGTTTTCCAAAGTCGCCACGCTATGCGGCTCGGCCTATCTGCTGTACATCGCCTACAGCATCATCAAAAGCGTACTGGCAAAAAACCCCGGCACCGCCGACAGCACCGCTCCGGGCGCGACCAGCTTCGCCAAGGCCTATCGTGTGGGCGTCATCACCAACATCAGCAACATGAAAACCATCGCCTTCATGATCAGTATCTACGCCGGCTTTCTTTCATCGCCGCGCACAGATATCGAAAAAGTCCTGGTGGTGCTGCTGTGCTCGACGCTCGAAATCATCTGGTACTCCGTGGTGGCACTGCTATTTGGCCAGGGCCCGATCAAGGCGCTGTTCCTCAAATACACTCGGCAGATCGACGTAGGGCTGGCCGTATTCCTCGTGGCGTTTTCACTGAACAACGCCATTCCCGTGCTGATCGCCAGTCGATGAGGCTAAGCCATGGAATGGAACGCGTTGCTCAAGGATGTGGGGGGGCGCTTCAAGCACCGTAGTTGGCTGTTGATTGACCTGGCGCCGGAGGCGTTGGTGCTGAGCGATTTGTCGGGGGAGTTGGTGAGGGATTATCTGGGGGTGACGTTGATTCTGGATTGTCATCTTGAGGGGGTTTTTCGGGTGATTGATGGGTTTGGGCCGGGTATCAATTATGCGGCGTCATTGCAGGCTGCTCGACGCAGGGTTTACTCAGTGCCGACAGGGGTAGCTTTTCAAGATTTCAAATGGGCGTGCTGAAGGCTCACACCAAAAGCTCCAGGTCTCTCGACCTGGGGTTTTTTGTAATCCGCCGTGGGCCATGTACCAGCGAGCGAAAGCTCAGGCCCAGTACCTTTTCACTTTTGCGGTGGTCAAAGCAGGTACGGTCTTCTTCTCGTATCAACAGGCGCATATCCAGTGTGTTTTTGTGTTGGAGCAGGTGTTGCGCGAGGCGCTGAGGGGGGATGATGGGCATCTGGCTGCACCGACGATTTTGGCCGGTGAGCAGACGGTGCTTATGAAAGGAAAAGATAGTGGCTATGCATGACGTGAGCTGGATGAAGCGTTACCGCCTGTGGTTGATTTGCGCCGCTGGTCTCATCCTGACTAGCGTTTTTTTGGTTCTCGTGCGGTTTGATGCTTATGGGCTGGACCGCAGGGCAAGCGAACCCTTTGCATTCAAAGCAAATGGGCTGCTCCTGACGGGTACGCTCTGGTTTCCTGATCACCCGGCAACAGCGGCGGTCGTTCTGGTGCATGGGGATGGCCCGCAAGATCGCACGTCGCAACAAGGTTACGACCCACTCATCAACGCGCTTCTCGATTCAGGCATCGCTGTGGTTTCGTGGGATAAACCAGGCATTGGGGGCTCCCAGGGAAATTGGCTCAATCAGTCGATGACGGACCGCTATGTGAACGTGCGCAGCGCGCTGTTCACCCTTCGCAATACGCTGCAGGGAATCCCTGTCGGTGCGCTTGGATTTTCACAAGCCGGCTGGGTACTGCCTCGCCTGGCGTCGGGTGAAGCCGACTTTCTGGTGCTCGTTGGAGGCGCCGTATCCTGGCAACGACAAGGTGACTACTACACCAGGACGCGGTTGCAACGCACAGGGATGTCTGCGCCTGACATCGCAACAACGATGGCAGAAATAGCCGCCGTCGATGACCGTTTGTTTGCCTCTTCACAAGTACCGCCGATTGCCCTTCTGGGTGATATGAGCCCGGAACGGTGGGCTTTCGTACGGCGAAACCTTCATGAAGATGCAACCAGCGCTTTGGAAAAACTCGATATTCCATTGCTAGCGTTGTGGGGCGCGGACGATCTGAATGTAAACCCGGAAGCCAACGCAACCCTCTACCGAAAGGCTGTTGAGGGCAACCATCCCGCCAACCGGATTGAAGTCATCCCGAATGCAACCCATGGGCTCCTGAGGGCGGCGTCTTACAACACCCAACTCACCGGCGAATGGTCTTGGTTCACCACGATGAGATTTCTAATGGAAGGTCGTCATGCCTACGCGCCAGGCGCTCTTGAAGCGATGAGCGACTGGATTCATGCGCGGGCTGCCGGTGTTCGAATGGAAAATCACTGAAATCGGCTGCGGCGAGAATGAACACTGGGTTTCAGCAGCCCTTGGGGTGATCCTCGGAGGGATCTAGGCCTGAGCGCCAGATCTTCTTGGAACATCAGGAACAAAAAAGCGTCAGGTCGAGAGATCTGGGGCTTTTTCATTCGTATCGGGTGCCCCTGCGTCGTTTGAACTGGGCTGTCATATACCTGCATTTACTGGGTTTTCCTGGTTGTCCTCCGGTTAGGCATACACGTGGGCATACAGGGCGCTTCTTACTGGCTACTCCTTCCCTGTACCTACCCATGGTAAAACGCCACCAGATGATGGTGTGCGAACTCTGATCGAGAGCTTCGCCTCTGTGGTTACCCCTTTGTTCGTTCTTCGCCGCCAGCGAAGCCAAGACATGAGTGATTCACGATGTATTCCAACCAAGCAATAAGCCAAGCTTTGCAAATCAGGTTCGCCGCATTCAAAGGTCGCAAGGAAGATGATTACGAGAGCGAGAATATCGCTCATGGGGCTGCTCATCTTGCGTTGGACGTCGGGATCATCACGAACGACGCCTTGCTAATCGCTCAGGCACAAGAAGTCATCACGGCGATTAGTGATTTTTGGCAACTTCTAGAAGACCTGGACCAGAAGGCGTTGATAGACAGCTACGCCGATTCGGATGCTCTCCAAGAGAAGCGTAGGCAGGCAAATAGAATGGTCAAAGATCTGGTGGGGAAAGAGTTTCATGATTCGCGGTGGGGGAAGCTCATTGAGATCTATCAAAAAACCTTTCCGAGCTTTCTGGTAAGAGCGTCGGTCTACGCGAGGATTGAACCTAAAAAGGCAGCTAGCGAGCTTCGTAAAGAGCTAATGGACCTGTTGACCAAGAAACGGTTGGAGCGAGCTCCCACCCTTGGCGAGGTTCAGGCTTTGCTACCTTGTGCCAAAGCTCTTTTGGAAGATCGTACCATCCGTTATTTAGAGGGGGCCTTACCGGGGTTTGATTTTCGAAATCACTCCATCTTGAACTCCAAGTAGGCGCTGGGGACCCTGGGAGTTTTGTCTTAACACGGGGCATGAAACCCGCCGGATCGAGTTAGTGGGAGGCGTTGGAAGTTACTGAAATTTCAATGGTTGAAATTGAAAGGATTTTGAAGAAAAGAGGGCATCGATACCCTATTGGTAACGGTGCTTTCAGATGGCTCAAGACGTAGGGCAAGTGCCCAGGTGAACTGTTCACTAAGCTGGATGACTTTCCGCTACGATCCCTCGGGTTTCCGACCCCGTGTCACACGGTATTCCTCAGGGGGGCCGGCAGAATTCAGTCTCTAAGGGAAACTGTCGTTTGAGTAAGAATCAGAGGTTGTTGGGGAACAACAGACGCGAGGCCTTTTGTTTCTTTTGGGGAAACGGGGCCGGCATCTTACCGTTTAGATAACACCACAGAGGTTTTGTATCGCTGTAGGCATTACAGTGAAAGGGGAGTGGGGGCTCCGTACTTCATCACAAACCGGTGTAGCAGGTGCAATAGGTGTAGCAACTGAAATTAAGTTGTTGAATTAATTGGATATTTTTATATGTGGCACGTTGTGAGGCAATCAAGGTGCGGCAGTGTGACAGGTTAAAGGTGTGTGACAATGCGACATGACTGAAACGGTCTCGGATGCGCTTTACGTCTATCTGTACCCCGAGAGATTTCTCAGTGAATGTAAGGTCATCTGCTGGTGTGATCGGTCTATAAGAGACACAAAAAGGTGCGTTGGAGCTCGTGGCAAGCCTAATGGGTGCCAAGGGTTGAAAATCGCTCGATTCCGTCGCGGCAGTGGCGTTTTCTCTATCTGACGCTGATGGGGAGCTGCGGAAGTGGGTTTGGATTTAGACCCTGAATTCAAATCAATGCGAAAATTTTCAACGCTTCAAAAAATATGGCCAATTGCCCCGCATACGATTGTATAGTAGCGAATCGCCCCGCCGGGCCACATGCTCAGGATGACGCTGTGACCAATCCTTGCTCAATTCGATTGTTGCTTTCCATCTCAACTTGGTTTTCACCTCTAGAATTTCATATTAATGCTCCACCCTGATGTATTTTCATAAGAGCTATACGCGTACCTTATCGATTAACAAATAGCAGAGACTTAAATGGATACGTCAAAAAAGCGAATAGTTTACGGAAAAAAAAGTAAAGGTATTTTGAACGCGGATGGCCCAGCTAATCTAGGAAAACTGGATGTAATATTTGAGCAAATTAACGGTGAGCTGTACTTAATCAACGATAAAGAGTTTTTTTGCGAGACTAAACAGGTTTTTGTAACCCATAACTATAGCGAAATCGATCTAAGCTTTACTGAGCATGATTTATTGGTAATTGAGGCTGTTCCTACCACCCAAGAGTGGAAAGAGGGAGACTGCCGGTATGTTACAACAGCGCAGAAAACGAGTCTGAATACATCCAGAAAAGCCGCAGTTCAAATTATGAGTGCTCCGCTGCCTTCGGCTAATGAGAGACTACTATTCACGGAAAGCCCACCTCTCACTCCTTTGATTCTGGTAAAGCACGGAGAAAAGATCTACGGACCCTTTCAGACTGAGGTCGAGATAGATACGGACGGAAGCTCTAGTGTAAAACTGCTAAACCTAGACGGTGCGTTTCCTGGGAAGCCAGGCGGTCCTGTCGGCGGTTTAAGAACATATAAGTATGCAGACATTGAAAATGGCGTTGTCCATTACGATACAAATGGTGAAAGATATTCGTTTTTTACGAAGGCTGATATATTCAATCAGATAGATTGCGAATATACAGATTATGCATCCGATGAAGAAATTATAAAAATTTGTAGTGATTTGCTAAAAAAAGCAAACGTTAAAAGCTTTTCAAAGCATGAGCAAATGATGTTCAGGATGGCGGTTTCTAAAGCTAAAGGAATTCCATCCAATGCATCTGAACAACTGAATCGTTTTTTTTCAATTGCCAGTGAGGCTGACGAGAAATTTGAAAGTCTAGATCAGGCGCTTCATGATTATTTGAACTCCTCGAAAGGTACAGGCTTGCTAAGTAAGCATATTGAAGAGCGTAAAGATCAGTACCTAAAACAGTTCAGACAAGATAAAGAGCAACAGCTTCGAGCCGAATTGGCTATCCTTGAAACAGAAGTAGATAGTCTTTCAAAAATACAAAAAAATCTTGAGAACGAGAATCAAGTTGCAGCGGAAAGACTGCAAGAAAAGAATTTTCTGTTAAAAGATCAACAGAAAACATTATTTGATGAAGCGAGAAATAAAGAGCGAAACGAGTTGGACTCCGAGCTCCAGAAGACTAAAGAGCAATTAGCTCTGCTGAAAGAGGAACTCGGGCCTTACAAATCACTGTCCGATATAAAGGCAGCAGTTGCACGAGAAGAGGGTCGCCGTAGTTTTCTAACGGATGAAATAACAACGGCTAAGCAAGAAAAAATATCTTTAGATGATGAGCTTAATAAAAGGACTGAAGATCTAAGGAAAAAGCTAATTGCGCTGAGACCTTACGTTGAAACCATTTCTGGAATGGTGTCGCCCGTAGAAGAAGAAGTTATAAAACTTCCTCATAGTAATGGGCGGCAATTTGCTCCCAAAGATCTTATAGCTGAAAGAAATCTCTATATAGATCAGATTCGGGAGTCTCTTGCAAGGCAAGGACGTATTTATGAGCGTGATTTTATTGCCAATTTGCTCGTTGCTGTTCAGCAAAGCTTTATTGTGATTTTGTCCGGGCTTCCAGGTGTAGGTAAAACTTCTCTTATTAAATTGTTAGGTAAATCTAAACTCCTGGATAGTCGGCTTCTTAATATATCGGTTGGGCGTGGTTGGACTAGTCAACGTGATCTTATCGGGTACTTTAATCCTCTTTCCAATCGTATGGTCCCGGCGCCAACAGGATTCTATAATTACATAAAATCATGTCAAACTGAAGTTTGCCATAGTGCTCCACCACTTTGGGTAGTTCTTGATGAGGCGAATCTATCGGCTATCGAGCACTATTGGGCTCCTTTTATGGGGATGGCCGACTCTGAGTCAGATCGAACCTTGCGGGTTAACGAAAATGAATCTCCTATTCAGATTCCAGAGTCGTTGAGGTTTATCGGCACTATAAACTATGACATGACCACAGAACCGCTAAGCCCGAGACTTATCGATCGTGCTCCTATTATAACTCTGGAGCCAAGTTACGAGGAATTTGAGTATGATAGTAAGTTTGAGTTCGATGAGAGTCTAATACAGATTCCCTATAGTCACGCTTCTTTGGACCAAATGTTTAATGTGGATCCGACTCTGGATCTTGAGATTGAAAGAGCTGCCATTAATGATCAAATGGCTTTTTTTCAAGATGTTAGAAATATATTGATGGATAGTAATATCGCTTATGGGAAGAGATGCGTAATTTCAAAGCGTAAAGAAATAGCAATCGAAAAGTATTGCTTGGTTGCTCACCCTTTAATGCGGTCAGCTTCAAATATGCGAGCATTGGATTATGCTCTGAGTCAACACGTACTACCTCTAATTCAAGGCAGTGGTGAGGGCTATTGCAAGCGATTGGAGGCGTTGCTGCAAATCTTATCTCCTAGTGAATTTAAAATTAGCCACAGTATTCTTTATAGAATAGTGGAGGCTGGTAAGCTAGATATGCATTCCTTCAGCTACTTTTCCTAAGGGACGGGTATGAAAGAGTTCACTGTTTATCTACTAGTTGAGAGCCCTGCGGGAAAGGCAATTCACGAGTTGACGGAGGGTGTATCAGAGCCGCCAGAGATAAGAGAAACTGATACGATTTCTTTTTCTGTCGTTTCCAAGCACTCTATGGGGGAGCCAACACTGTTTGTGCAGGATCATCCCGTTGCTCTCACTAGTTATCAGAAGGGTGATGAATCAGTAGAGTATAGGGCGGAACTAAAGAGGCATTTATTAAATCATTTTGGACTTGCGTCGGTAGCTTTGTTCTTTGATGCTACTGCACAGATCTTTCGCGTAACACCTATTAATGTAGTGGCCACAAAAATAAATAAAGAGCAAGCTGAAAAAATTCTTGGTTACCTGTCTTTTAAAATGGCGGATGTAACAAAAATATGTTTTTCAAAAACTCAGGCTGGCTCGGATTCTCAACCTGGAGATAATGTAGATACGCTCACAAAATTAAATTTTTCAAGGAAGATATTAGAAGCGATAAATTCAAGTCGCACTAGATTCATGACTCAACCATGCAAAAGGTCATCCGAGCAACTCCGGATCACCCCATATGACGATGGTGCACATATAACTGATCGGGAGATTGATTGGTTGTTTAAGCATTTGGATCAGTTGTATCCAGTGCCAATTGATTCATCAAAAGTGTCAATTCAAAATCGACATTATTCAATCGACAAGATTCAGAGGACGGTTGTTGAAAGAAATACCAATCTTTTTGAAAATCAAGTTATTTATGGTTTTTTGATTAATTTAAAAAAGTTTTTGCTGGATATACCCGATCATTTAAAATCCTATAAGCCAAATTCTAAGCATACTGGTTTTTATACGTTTGATAGTATACTTCAAACTATTGAAGCACCATTGCTTCAACGGCGTCATCGTGAAGCTGTTCAATTGGTACGCCAATGTAATGATCTGATTTCTTTTTTTGAGAAGTACTTGCCCTGCCAAAATAAAGGGGTGCTTCGGCCCGTACTGACGCCTCTTGCTAAACGATATGCTCATTACGATAAGACTTTTAGGTTGATTGATGAATGGTATAGATTAGGTCAGCCAAAGTGGAGTGGTGCTAACTATCTGTTCGGGATGAAGTCGCTAGATAAACTTTATGAGTTTTTCTGTCTGTATAAATTAATAGACTGTTTGCAAGATGCTGGGTTTACGTTGACTGCCGCGCAAACACGGAGTGCCGCTCGCGAATTAGGTACGGCGGGACGCCTAGAAGTATTTTCGGATGATGAACTCTCGAATTATTATACTTTTACAAGTGGTGATCAAAAAATTCAGTTGTTTTATGAACCTACGATATGGTCTCATTCAAAATACTCTCAGCCAAATGAACTGGTAGATGTGTTTCATGCTGGTACTGGGTATCGATCCTGTTGGACTCCAGATTTTCTAATTAAAACTGAAAAAGAAGGTGTTGAGTCCTATTTGATATTTGATGCGAAATATTCGGATCATTCAAACACTAAAGATAAGCACTTGCCTGAAATTATTAGTAAGTATTATCTAAAAACAAGGTCGCTGTCTAAACAGGGTATTGTTGAGGCTCCGGGTGCCATAAAAGCAGTATATGCATTCATCCCAAAATCTTTTAATGATGAATATGGTATGTATGGTGGGGCTTTCAATCTTGGAGATCGACTAGCCTCGGCGCCATTTTTCGGGTATGTCAAACTTTCATCTGATGAGGAACGGGGCTTTAACTCATTCGTAAAACAAATTATTAGAGCTGCCTAATGTTTCATTGGGTTTTTAGATGCTCTGATATGCTGATTTTCGAGGAGTTGTGTCGAAGAGAATAAGGGGACAGATTTATTTTCACGACAAAAAAGAAGAAGGAAATCCCGCACAGCTCAAACCAAAGACTTGGCGAGTAACTCCCAACACCAACCTCTATAACCCCAACACAACCAACACCTCCCCTCACCACCCCCCAACCCCATAAAACAAAAAAGCCCCAGATCTCTCGACCTGGGGCTTTTTCATTCATATCTGGTGCACCCGGCGGGATTCGAACCCACGACCCCTGCCTTCGGAGGGCAGTACTCTATCCAGCTGAGCTACGGATGCTTGTGCGGGCGCCATCATACCCATGTCGACCTGATGCGTCCATTCCAGCGTTTTAGCCATTAACTGTCGGGCGTTTCCGCCTAAAAATGGCCAGTCGCCACCCTCATTCACAACTCCCCGCGCCGCGCGTCCCTTTGTTTGCTTTGCTCTTGTGGCTTTAAACCGCTTCCACGCCGCAATTCCCCAGGTGAACGCATGCATTCCAAAGGAACCGTGATGCTCGATCTCCCGTTGAGACAAACCCTGCTGGCTCGCTCCGATTTGTTTCGAGGTATGCCGGAGCACCTCTTGCGCTACGTTGCCACCCATATGGTGGAGCGCACGCTGGAGGATCGTGAGCTGCTGTATTTCAAGGACGACACTCTCGAATTCATTGCATTGGTAGTCGAAGGCCGGATTTATTCGATGGTGCATGGGCCCGATGGCCGGGAGCAGATTATTGGCAGTACCGGGGCCGGGCAGGTGGTGGGGGAGACGGCGTTGATCAAGGATCATGGGCGCGAGTCTTCCACCTTTGCCAGCGGCCCCACGCGGCTGTTGCAGCTGGGCAGTCGGCATTTTGGTGTGCTGTTTGAGGAGCCGGCGTTTCTGCGGCGCTTATTGATGCTGATGATGCTGCGCTTGCTGCATGCCATCGAGTTGTTGGAGTTGGTGTGTCTGCATCGGCTGGAGTCGCGGTTAGCGCGGTTTCTGTTGGCCAATCTGGGCGAGATTGACTTGGCGCTGGCCATGCCCAGTGTGTCGTTGCCTGCCAGTCAGGGGGTGTTGGCGTCGATGCTTAATACCAGTCGCCCAAAGCTCAATGTGCAGCTGCAGATGTGGCGCCGCAGTGGCCTGATCAGCGGCAACCTGGAGCGCATGGTGATCAATGATCTCGAGCATTTGCGGCGCAAGGCGTTTGCCTTGAATTAGTCGTGGCCCTGTTCCCCAGGTAACAGCGCGCCCCTGTTCCGCCCTCGCAGACTGGCCCTTCATCAAGGATGCACAGGAGTGCTGGCGATGGGGATGACTGTTCAGTTCAAGGATCAATGGGCCGCCGATGACCGTTTGTTCGAAGCGAGTTGGCGCGCCGTGCAGGGCGAGCTCAAGCGGCGTGCGTTGCGGCGGGCCAAGGGCAATCTGGATCAGGGCCAGGAATGGTTGTCGGCCACGGCGATCAAGGCCCTGTTGTTCTTTCGGCGCTCGCCGGAGCGTATTCGTGACCCTCAGGGGTTTTTGTTTCTGGTTCTCGACCATGTGTTTCTCGACAGCTTGCGGCGTAGCAAGCGCGAGGGGCGGCTGTTCGATGATTCGGTGGATCTTGAACACGATCACCTGGCTGCACTCGCCGCGCCGTGCGCTTCGGTGCTGGAGCGGGTGGAGTGTTACGAGCGCCTGGAGCAGGTCGAGGCGCTGGTGGCGCGGTTGCCGGCGGTGCAGCAGCGTTTGTTTGAGATGCGCTTTGTCGATGACCTGCCGTATCCGCAAATCGCCGCCGAGTTGCAGGTCAAGCTGCCGCTGGTGCGCAAGCGCGTGCAACTGCTGCGCAGTGCCTTGCGCTGAATCGGATTCACACACGCTGGCGCGGGGCGTTCTAGTTGTATGAGCGCGTCCTGGCGCCACTATCCACGCCCAATCCTGGGTGAATGCCATCAAGGAGAGATGTATGACAGAGGTCAACAGCCAGATCACCGACGCGGTCACCCAAACCAACGTCAAGGTGGTGGCAGAGGCGCCGGCCCAGGCCATCGCGTCGCTGTATCAAGTGGCCAGCAGCGCGGCGGGCCTGTCGTTGCAGAACGCGGTCAACAGCCAGCAGGCGATGAACCAGATTTCCAACGCGGTGATCTCCAAGGCCGTGGCGCTGATCATGCAGATTGGCGAGAAGGGCTGAGCCCTCGGGAGATCGATTATGTCGTGGTTCAGCCGCAAGAAACCCGCCGCTCCCCCCGAAACACCCGCCGCCGACGCACTGGCGCCGGCGCCCGCCGCACCGGCCTCGCGCTCGATCATGGCGCGCATGAACGAGCACCTGCTCAACCAGGTGAGTGCGCCGTCATCCGACAGCACGGCGGCCCTCAACAGCCAGATCGTGCAGGCGGTGCAGTTCACTAACGCGCAGAACTTTGCTTATGCGCCGGCGCAGATCGCGGTGCCGGCCGACATGATGATCAGCCAGGCGGCCGGCCTGGTGGCGCAGGCGGCGGCGGGGTATTTCGACGGGGTCAGCAAGATCGCCCTGGCGGCCCAGGCCGTGCTGCTCCAGCAAATGACCGAGAACATCGTCAAGGACAACTTGCCGGCCGCTGCCGAAGACGCTTTGGGCGCGTTGGCCACCGACTTGCTGGTGGGCGCCGCTGCCGCCGTGGCCGCCGCCGCCGGTGCCATGGAAGCCGAGGCCGCCAGCGTGGCCATCGACAAGATCGACCAGAGCATCGCCAAGTACGCCAACACCTTGGCCAACCGGGCCGCGCCAGCGGCCTGAACCGAGCACAGCGTTCCAGCGTTCTGCTGGAACGGTGCAACAGCAACTTGAAAGCAACTTTTCTTAAGTGAGGAGCGACATCATGCAGCCTGGAGATATTGTTTTTTCAGTGGCGCAAGTGGACGACAAAGTGTCCACCAGCATTCCCCGTGCCTTCATTCGGGCGGGGCAATGGCTTAAAGCCAAGATATTCGGAACCGGCGATCCCAACGTGCCGGTGGTGCACGCGGCCATTGCGGTGGATGCCACGCGAGTCATCGAAAGTGTCGGTGAGGGTATTCAATTGACGGACCTGACCACCGAAGTACCGCCTCGCGGCGCCATGGTGTTCAGTTGCACCGAAGCCGATTTGGCGAATGCGGCAGCCTATGCCGCCGGCCAGTTCCTCGGCGATGTGGCCACCAAGGACATCAGCGGTCGCTACAGTAAATGGAACGCGATGTTGTCGATCTTCAAGGTGTCAGCTTATGAGCCCGGCATCATGAGCCGCATCAATGAGTCGGTGTCCATCAGCAACGCCGCGTTCTGTTCGCAGTTTGTCGCCAACGCTTATGAGGTCGGTAACCTGTATAGCAACGCCAACTTGCTGCCTGTGCCGGCGCCGATCTTCGACACGCGACCCACCGTGATGACCCCCTGGGAGCTGGCCTCCAGTTGCGATAACGACGCGGACTTCTATTTCGCCGGTTTCTGGCAAGACAACGTCGAGGTGCGGCTTTAGCGGCCCTTCAGCCGGCAACGTAGTGCCCAAGGAGGCCGCCATGGCTCACCCATCCACACCCTCAGTGCTCTCCAGCGACGATCGCCAACGGCTCGAAGCGATGCTGCGCAACCCGCAGGTCTTCGCCGGAACGCCCCAGGCCATCGTCGACGAAACCCTCAAGCGCGCCACCCAGGTGCTTGAGCAGTCCAAGGCCAATGAGCAAGCGCTCAAGGTCGCCGCTGAAAACCGCGAGGCGGCGCTACGCCAAGTATTGGACGGCGCGGCTCCTGACAGGGACGCGCAACGCAAGGAAGTGCAGGCACTGATCCAAGGCTTGATCACGCAGATTGAAGCGGCGTTGGGCCCGGCTGCGAAACCTTGAACCTCCACGTTTCACAGCGCCGGTTTGGCAACGTTCATTCATGAACACGGAATGCACCGTGTACTAAATAAGGAAATTGATCATGGCATTTGTTAACGAGCAAATTACCGACGCGGTCACCCAGACCAACGTCAAAGTGGTGGCCGAATCGCCTGCGATGGCGATGAGCACTATCTATCAATCCATGGCGCAGGCCACGGCGATTCTGTTCCAGAACGCTGTGTCGGCCCAGCAGCAGCAAAACACCCTGGCCCAGGCGGCCACCAACCAGGGCGTGATGCAGATCTACAGCGTCGATACCACCGCCGGTGCGGCGGCCACCGAAAAAGTCGCCCAAGGCGGCGTGTCGGATAACCTCACCAGCCTGTTGACCGTGCTCAAGTCTTTCCAGCCTTAAGCACTAAGCCATAACGGATGTTGTTCTTTCTCACACCAGGAGTTTCAACCATGAGCACAGTCAGCCCGCAAATCACCGATGCCGTCACCCAGACCAACGTCAAGGTCGTTGCCGAATCGCCTGCGATGGCCATGAGCACGATCTACCAATCCATGGGCCAGGCCACGGCGATCCTGTTCCAGAACTCGGTCTCGGCCCAACAGCAACAAAACACCCTGGCCCAGGCCGCCACCAACCAGGGCGTGATGCAGATCTACAGCGTCGATACCACCGCTGGCGCCGCGGCCACCGAAAAAGTCGCCCAAGGCGGCGTGGCCGACAACTTGACCAGCCTGTTGGCCGTGCTCAAGTCGTTCCAACCGTAAGCTGCAAAGCCCCAACAGCCCCGGCGCCCACAAGGCACCGGGGCTGTTGTCGTTTGTGCGCTTGATCTGAAAGATGCACTCGATGCGCCATATTCGTTCTTTTTTTCGAACATCCTATTGCCCTGTACCCCCATTGATCCTAGGATTCGTTTGAGATTTCAAACGCTCTGTCTCCCGTGCGCCCGTTCATTTCTCCCGCGCGCTGGGGCTGATTTCCCTGACGGCAGCCCACAAGGCGCCTTTCAACAACTCTAATTCGCTCCGCGTGCGCGCGGTGCTGTTAAGGAAAGCCGACATGCAGCTCAAAGATACCCAGTTGTTCCGCCAGCAAGCCTTTATCGATGGCGCTTGGGTCGATGCGGACAATGGTCAAACCATCAAGGTCAACAACCCGGCCACGGGTGAAATTCTCGGCAGCGTGCCGAAGATGGGCGCCGCGGAAACCCGCCGCGCCATCGAAGCGGCCGACAAGGCCCTGCCAGCCTGGCGTGCACTCACCGCCAAGGAACGCGCCAACAAACTGCGCCGTTGGTTCGAACTGTTGATTGAAAACCAGGACGACCTCGGCCGCCTGATGACCCTCGAACAAGGCAAGCCGCTGGCCGAAGCCAAGGGCGAAATCGTCTACGCCGCCTCCTTTATCGAGTGGTTCGCCGAAGAAGCCAAGCGCATCTATGGCGACGTGATCCCCGGCCACCAGCCCGACAAGCGCCTGATCGTGATCAAGCAGCCTATCGGCGTGACCGCCGCCATCACCCCGTGGAACTTCCCGGCCGCCATGATCACCCGCAAAGCCGGCCCAGCCCTGGCTGCCGGTTGCACCATGGTGATCAAGCCCGCCTCGCAAACGCCGTTCTCGGCCCTGGCCCTGGTTGAGCTGGCGCACCGCGCCGGTATCCCTAAAGGCGTGCTCAGCGTGGTCACCGGTAGCGCTGGCGACATCGGCGGCGAGCTGACCAGCAACCCGATCGTGCGTAAATTGTCCTTCACCGGTTCGACCGAAATTGGTCGCCAACTGATGGCCGAATGCGCCAAGGACATCAAGAAAGTTTCCCTGGAGCTGGGCGGTAACGCACCGTTCATCGTGTTTGACGACGCTGACCTGGATAAGGCCGTCGAAGGCGCGATCATCTCCAAGTACCGTAACAACGGCCAGACCTGCGTCTGCGCCAACCGCCTGTACATCCAGGATTCGGTGTACGACGCGTTCGCTGAAAAGCTCAAGGTGGCCGTGACCAAACTGAAGATCGGCAACGGTCTGGAAGAAGGCACCACCACTGGCCCGCTGATCGACGAGAAAGCCGTGGCCAAGGTCCAGGAACACATCGCCGATGCCCTGAGCAAAGGCGCGAAGCTGTTGGCCGGTGGCAAGGCGATGGAAGGCAACTTCTTCGAGCCGACCATCCTGGTCGATGTGCCGAAGGACGCCGCCGTCGCCAAGGAAGAAACCTTCGGCCCGCTGGCGCCGCTGTTCCGCTTCAAAGACGAAGCCGATGTGATCGCCATGGCCAACGACACCGAGTTCGGCCTGGCGTCGTACTTCTATGCGCGTGACCTGGGCCGTGTGTTCCGTGTGGCTGAAGCCCTGGAATACGGTATGGTCGGCGTCAACACCGGGTTGATCTCCAACGAAGTGGCGCCGTTCGGCGGCATCAAGGCTTCGGGCCTGGGCCGTGAAGGTTCCAAGTACGGGATCGAGGATTACCTGGAAATCAAATACCTCTGCCTGGGCATCTGACCGGTAAGAGATTGCAGCAAACGCAGAGGGCACGAGAGCGCTGTCCCTTTGCGTGTTTCACATCGTTATTCGTAGTGGCCGGGAAAGCTGTGGCAGTCGATCATCGCATGCTGCCGTAGTTGCCTCCCCGCCACGTATGCCTTGGACCACGCCACCCGATGAGTGGCGAATGAGGACTTTATGAGCAAGACCAACGCTTCCCTGATGAAACGCCGCGAAGCCGCCGTACCACGCGGTGTTGGCCAGATTCACCCGATCTTTGCCGAATCCGCGAAGAACGCTACCGTGACCGACGTTGAAGGTCGCGAGTTCATCGACTTCGCTGGCGGTATCGCCGTGCTGAACACCGGCCACGTGCACCCGAAAATCATCGCAGCCGTGACCGAGCAGCTCAACAAGCTGACCCACACCTGCTTCCAGGTTCTGGCCTACGAGCCGTACGTAGAAGTTTGTGAAAAAGTCGCCGCCAAGGTGCCAGGTGATTTCGCCAAGAAAACCCTGCTGGTCACCACCGGTTCCGAGGCTGTCGAGAACGCCGTCAAGATCGCCCGCGCCGCCACTGGCCGTGCCGGTGTGATCGCCTTCACCGGTGCTTACCACGGCCGTACCATGATGACCCTGGGCCTGACCGGTAAAGTCGTGCCTTACTCGGCCGGCATGGGCCTGATGCCCGGCGGCGTGTTCCGTGCGCTGTACCCGAACGAGCTGCATGGTGTCAGCGTCGACGACTCCATCGCCAGTATCGAACGCATCTTCAAGAACGATGCCGAGCCGCGTGATATCGCCGCCATCATCATCGAGCCGGTGCAGGGCGAAGGCGGTTTCTACGTCGCGCCGAAAGCCTTCATGAAGCGCCTGCGCGAACTGTGCGACAAGCACGGCATCCTGCTGATCGCCGACGAAGTGCAAACCGGTGCCGGCCGTACCGGTACTTTCTTCGCCATGGAACAGATGGGCGTTGCCGCCGACCTGACCACCTTCGCTAAATCCATCGCTGGCGGCTTCCCGCTGGCGGGTGTGTGCGGCAAGGCCGAATACATGGACGCCATCGCCCCAGGCGGTTTGGGCGGCACCTACGCCGGCAGCCCGATTGCCTGCGCCGCGGCCCTGGCCGTGATGGAAGTGTTTGAAGAAGAGCACCTGCTGGACCGTTGCAAAGCCGTCGGCGAGCGCCTGGTAACCGGCCTCAAGGCCATCCAGGCCAAATACCCGGTGATCGGCGAAGTGCGTGCCCTGGGCGCGATGATCGCGGTCGAGCTGTTTGAAGATGGCGACAGCCACAAGCCCAACGCGGCGGCCGTTGCCTCCGTGGTAGCCAAGGCGCGTGACAAGGGCCTGATCCTGCTGTCCTGCGGCACCTACGGCAACGTGTTGCGAGTGCTCGTGCCGCTGACCTCGCCGGACGAGCTGTTGGACAAGGGCTTGGCGATCATTGAAGAGTGCTTCTCCGAACTCTGATACTTCGCTGCTCCACAAAAAACCCGCTTCGGCGGGTTTTTTTATGGCCACTGCCGCACATTCAGGCGCTGTTCATTGTACGCAGGCGGCTCCATTGTCTAAGGTGCAAGGATTGCCGATGGAGCGTGCTGGATGACTGCTGTTGATTTACCCGCTGTACCCCGAGTTTTGATTGCCGAAGCGGACCCCTGGTCGCGGGACCTGCTCAAGCAAGTTTTGTTGAATGTGCGCTGTGACGCACGGCTGGACGTGTGCGCCGATGGGCAGCAGGCCGCCACGCTGTTGCGCGAAAAAACCTATGACCTGGTCCTGGCGGATTGGGAGCTGTCGGGTGTCGATGGCCTGAGCCTGCTGCGCAGTGTGCGTCAGCAGCGCCGTTCCCCTGCGTTACCGTTCATCCTGCTGAGCAGTCGCAATGACAGCGCCAGTGTGCGTGAAGCCCTGCCCCTGGCGCCCACTGCCTATTTGACCCGCCCACTGAACATGGAGAGCCTGACCCAGCGCCTGCAAGACCTGCTGCTTAACGAAGGCGAAAGTGTGTACTGCGAGATTCCCCCGCTGGCGCCGGGGATGACGTTGCCGGCATTCCTCGAGCGGCGCCGCGAAGCTTCTGATGGCGCGCCGTTGCGCGTCGATGTGAAGGCCGCAGTGCAACGCAGCCTGGGGCCCGAGGGCCTGGACCTCAAGCAGCTGGAAGACCAGGTGCGCATGGACCCGCAAATCACCGCCGTGCTGATCGCCGCCGCCAACAGCGCCGGGTATCACGGCACGCCGGTGCAGACCCTGCCGGCGGCCCTGCATAAGCTGGTACCCGGGCAGAGCATGAACTTCATCCTGGGCCTTGCGCTCAAGCACAACGTGGTGCTGGGTGACCCCGGGCTGGTGGCCTACGCCGAGCGGCACTGGCAGTTGTCCCAGGACAGCGCCGACTACGCCCGACGCCTGGCGCGCATGTTGGAACTGGATCACGAGCGCTGCTACAGCGCCTGTATCCTGCATCGTCTGGGTGATTTGGCCTTGTTGCGTTGCCTGGAAGACTGGCGCCAGGGTGGCGGCGCCCTGGATGACGAAGCGATCGGCGAATCCCTCGACGCGTTTGGCGCCGCCTACGGCTCGGCGTTGCGCACTCGCTGGCGCTTGCCGTTGGAGTTGCGCCAATTGATCGCGGCCACCTATTCACTGGAAGGCGGTGTGTATTCGCGGGAGGCGCTGGTGGTGAACCTGGCGACGCAGATGGCGCGGTTGACCGAGCATGAAGGGCTGGAAGCATTGGCCGGCAGCAAGACGGCGCGGTTGCTCAAGGTAGGGTTATCGGAATTGCTGCGAGTACGCAAAACCTAACAGGCAATGAGATCCAAATGTGGGAGCGGGCTTGCTCGCGAAGGCGTCGGCCCAGCAAACATTGAGGTTGACTGACCCACCGCATTCGCGAGCAAGCCCGCTCCCACATTTTGACCGAGTCTAACCCGCGATAACGCGATTCTTACCCAGGCGTTTGGCCTCATACATCGCCGCATCCGCCCGGGCGAACAGGCTGTCGAGGGTGGAGTCATCCTCGCGCAGGCTGGCCAGGCCCTGGCTGACGGTCACATTGAACTCGCGGCCTTCATAGCTGAACAGCAACGCCTGGATCTCCTTGCCCAGCCGTTCGGCCACCTGCAGGGCCATCTCCGGTGCACAACCGGGCAGCACGGCGGCGAACTCTTCGCCGCCAATGCGCCCGAACAGGTCGCCACGGCGCAATACACCGCGACCGCTCTCGGCGATGCGCCGCAGCACCTGATCGCCCTCCAGGTGCCCGTAGGTGTCGTTGACGTCCTTGAAGTCATCGATGTCCAGCAACAGGAACGCCAACGCTGTGCCCTGGACGCAGGCGTTGTCGAACGCCTGGTTGGCGCACTCGAAGAAGTGCCGGCGGTTGCTGCTTTGGGTCAACACGTCGGTGGTGGCGAGGCGGTGCAGCTCCAGCTCGAGCAACTTCTTTTCGGTGATGTCTTCGGCCATGCCGACCACGATCAGCGGTTCACCGGGCACCACCTGCTGGTTGATGTAGCACTTGTCACTCAGCCAGCGGATTTGCCCGTCGGCGGTGATGATGCGGTACTCGCGGTCTTCCACGGCACCCTGCTCCAGCACACGGGCCAAGCTGTGTTCGGCATAGTCGAGGTCTTCGGGGTGGACGCTGTTGCGCCACTCGCGATGGTCGGCCAGCAGCAAACCGGCTGAGCGGCCAAATATGCGCTCGTAGGCCGGGCTCACGTACAGCACGCGGCGTGTTTCCCAATCGATAGCCCACAGCACCGCATTGACGCTGACCAACAGCGAACTGAGTAATTGCTCACGCTCACTCAGCCGCTCGACTTCGCCCTGGGCATGCATCAGCGCCAACAGGGTCGCCGCCGCGGCCGGGCGCGGTGGCTCGGCAGTAGGCATATCGGGCAGGCAGGGCTTTTCGTGAACCATCGGTACAACTCTCTCTGGGCGCGCCGCAGGATGGAACAGCGGACACTACAAGGGGTCACCATGATGGCGAAGTGTTCTTTGAGAGAGGGGAATTGCGGTGAAGTTCCGTGATCGTGACGGATTGACGGTGCCCGGAAAATGGCGCCAAAAAGCCAGTGCGTGGGAGGGCGAGCCCTCCCACACTACCGTCACACCGCCGCAGGGCGCAGCGAATACGTCTTCAGTTGGTGGGCAAAATCGCGCAGGGATTGGATACCGCTGGCCTCGGCCTCATGCACCCATTCCTTGATCGCAGCCAGCATATCGTGGCCATTGGAGCTGGTCTTGACCCAGATCTGCTGGAGCGCCAGGCGCTTTTCGTAGATCACCTTCAACGCATGGCTGTGCTCAAGCATGCTCTGGATGCGCAGGTGGTGGCGGTCATCCAGCAAGCTGGTTTCCCGTGACAACAGGCGCTTGGCGCGGTGGAACTGGTGGCGTACCGAATGATCGACCTTTTCCAGCTCCTGCTTGACCAACGGGCCAATCACCAACTTGCGGTACTGGGCCATGATCTGGAAGCGGTTGTTGAGGATCGCCATGGCGGTGTCCATGTCCAGGTTGCCCTTGCCTTCGACGCGGTGGGCGATGGGCGCCACGCGCTGCACCTTGGCCAGGCGCAGGAAGCTGAACACCTTGATCCAGGCCCAACCCAGGTCGAACTCCCACTTCTTCACCGACAGCTTGGCCGAGTTGGGGTAGGTGTGGTGGTTGTTATGCAGCTCTTCGCCGCCGACGATGATGCCCCACGGCACCAGGTTGGTGGCGGCGTCACGGCATTCGAAGTTGCGATAGCCCACGGCATGGCCCAGGCCGTTGATCACGCCGGCGGCCCAGAACGGGATCCACATCATCTGGATCGCCCAGATGGTGATACCGATGGTGCCGAACAGCAGCACGTCGATCACGCCCATGATCGCCACGCCCAACAGCGGGTAGGGCGTGTAGAGCTTGCGTTCGATCCAGTCGTCAGGGCAGTTCTTGCCGTAGATGCGCAAGGTCTCGGGGTTTTCCGCCTCGGCACGGTACAGCTCGGCACCTTTGCGCAAGACAGTGGACAGGCCCTTGATCACCGGGCTGTGCGGGTCATCGACGGTTTCACATTTGGCGTGGTGCTTGCGGTGGATGGCGGTCCACTCGCGAGTGTTCTGCGCCGTGGTCAGCCACAGCCAGAAGCGGAAGAAGTGTTTCAGGCCAGCATTGAGCTCCAGGGAGCGGTGGGCTGAATAACGGTGCAGATAGACGGTGACCGCAATGATGGTCACGTGGGTCATCAACAGAGTGACTGCCACCAGTTGCCAGGCTGACAGATCAAGAAAACCGTTGTACCACATAGGCTGTATGGCCCTCAGATAAAGAAAAAAATAGCATCCGCATTATCACTCCCTTTTCGGATAAAACCAGTCACCGTTTCAGATAAGACTTACAAGGTGTTTCCTCATCTATAATCCTGATCCTTTGTAGGGCGATTCTGGTTATCTAGTAAGGATTACTAACAATATGCTGTTTTCATACCGAGGTGCCCTACGTGCGGGGTTGGTATACCTGCTCGTTTCCATCGTTTGGCTCCAGCTCAGCAACTACCTATTGATCAACTTTATCGATGAGCCCTGGGAGCTGGGGCGCTGGATGCAGGTGCGCGGTTATGTGTGGGTCAGCCTCAGCGCGGCGGTCATCTACTGGATCGGCCGGCGTTTTGCCCGGGCCCACCAGTTGCAGCAACCCCTGAAGGAAAACCGCGAGCGCCTGCGCCAGGCCGCTGCGGTATTCGATTGCACCCGCGAAGGGGTACTGGTTACCGATACCCAGGGGCTGATCGTGCACGTCAACCGGGCATTCATGGAGATCACTGGCTACCGCCGCGAAGACGTCATGGGCCATCGGCCAAGCCTGTTCAAGTCCGGGCGCCATTCATCGACGTTCTATCAGCAAATGTTCCAGGCCTTGGAACACACAGGCGAATGGAGCGGTGAAATCTGGAACCGACGCAAAAGCGGCGAAATTTATCCACAGTGGCAAACCATCCGCGTGATCCATGATGACCAGGGCAAGGTCAGCCACTACGTCGCGGTGTTCTCGGATATCAGCGCCATCAAGGACTCCGAGCACGAACTGGCGCACCTGGCCCATCACGATCCGCTCACCGACCTGCCCAACCGCCTGCTGTTCACCGACCGCGCCGAGCAGGCCCTGGCCTCGGCGCAAGTGCACAAGCGTGGCTGCGCCTTGCTGCTGATGGACCTGGACCACTTCAAGATCATCAACGACAGCCTGGGCCATAACGTCGGTGATCAACTGCTCAAACTGGTCGCCGAACGCCTGCGCGGCTTGTTTGGGCCGGGGGTGACCCTGGCGCGCCTGGGCGGCGACGAGTTCGCCGTGCTGGCGGAAAGTTGTCCACAGGTGATGCAGGCTGCCGCCTTGGCGCAGCGCATGCTCAACGCCATGAAGGATCCGTTCATTTTTGATGGCAACCAGCTGTTTATCAGCGCCAGCATCGGCATCAGCCTGTTCCCCAGTGACGCCTTGAGTGCCGAGCAATTGCTGCGCAACGCCGACTCCGCGTTGTTCAAGGCCAAGAACGCCGGTCGCGAAGGCTACGCCCTGTACACCGAAGAGCTGACCGCCCACGCGCAAAATCGCGTGGAAATCGCCAGCGAACTGCGCCGTGCCCTCGACCAGCAGGAGCTACGCGTCTATTACCAGCCGGTGCACGACCTGCTCGACAGCCGATTGGTGGGGGTTGAAGCATTGGTGCGCTGGCAGCACCCGGAGCGCGGCCTGGTGCCACCGGGTGAATTCATCCCCATTGCCGAACGCACCGGGCTGATTGCCGACATTGATGCGTGGGTAATGGACCAGGCTTGCCGGCAGATGTGCCAGTGGCTGGCCGAGGGGGCGCCGCTGAGCTTTATTGCGGTCAATGTCTCCAGCCGCCTGTTTGCCCGGCGCGAACTGTACGAGCAGGTCGCCCAAGTGCTGCACGCCACTGGCCTGGATCCGGCATTCCTTGAGCTGGAAGTCACCGAAAGCGCGGTGATGGACGACCCGGAAGTCGCCCTGGAGCAACTGCACCGTCTGCGCGAACTGGGCTTGCGCTTGGCTATCGACGACTTTGGCACCGGTTACTCCTCGTTACTGCGGCTCAAACGCCTGCCGGTACAGAAGCTCAAGATCGACCAGGGTTTTGTCGCCGGCCTGCCTTGGGATGAAGACGATGCCGCCATCGTGCGCGTGGTGATCGCCCTGGCGAAAAGCATGGGCATGCAGGTGCATGCCGAGGGGATCGAGCAGGTGGAGCAAGCGCGCTTTCTGCTGGACCAGGAATGCGATATGGGCCAGGGGTACTGGTTTGGGCGGCCGATGCCGGCGCAGGAGATTGATTGGTCACGGGCGCCCGCTATTCGAACTTGAGATACGGCCCAAATGTGGGAGCGGGCTTGCTCGCGAATGCGGTGTATCAGATGCACATTGGCTGACTGACACGCCGCATTCGCGAGCAAGCCCGCTCCCACATTTGGATCTGTTTACGGCCTGATTTCGCTGTGAACCGCAAAAAATCCTTCGCAACCCCACGCCCTGTCAGAAAATTCTTTCTGGTTATATAAACATTCTTAAATAGTATTTTTAAGAATATCCGCGCTTATCTACTATCGCCCTCACGCCGCAAGCAGTGCCGCCACTGCCAGGCACTATTCATTTCAGGAGCGAGACCATGAGCGCATCTCTACGTAGCGTCGACGGCCAGGACGAAGCAGCCATTTTGCGTGAGATCCAGAGCGCCCTGCGCGATCTGCGGTTTGGCGCAGTGGAAATCACCGTGCACAACGCTCAAGTGGTACAGATCGAGCGCAAAGAAAAATTCCGTCTGCAGAACCCGGGTAACAAACCGAGCTGAGCAAGAACGGCGATAGACCCGCAACTATAAGAAAAGCCAACACTCAAGAATTTTCAGGAGCTTCTATGTCGTCGATTCGCCGTTATGCCCTGGCCGCGCTGGCCAGTGCCGTGTTTGCCGGTTCCGCCGTTGCCAAGGACTACGAGTTGCTCAACGTCTCGTACGACCCGACCCGTGAGCTGTACCAGGACTACAACGCTGAATTCACCAGCTTCTGGAAACAGTCCCACCCCGGTGACAACGTCAAGATCCAGCAGTCCCACGGTGGCTCGGGCAAGCAAGGCCGGGCGGTGATCGACGGCCTGCGCGCCGACGTGGTGACGCTGGCCCTGGCCGGTGACATCGACGAAATCGCCAAGCTGGGCAAGACCCTGCCGGAAAACTGGCAAACCCGCCTGCCGGACGCCAGCACCCCCTACACCTCGACCATCGTGTTCCTGGTGCGCAAGGGCAACCCCAAGGGCATCAAGGACTGGGGCGACCTGATCAAGAAAGACGTGTCGGTCATCACACCGAACCCGAAAACCTCCGGCGGTGCACGCTGGAACTTCCTCGCCGCCTGGGCCTACGGCCTCAAGACCGGTGGCAGCGAAGCCAAGGCCCAGGAATATGTGAAAGAGCTGTTCAAACACGTCCCGGTACTGGACACCGGCGCCCGCGGTTCTACCATTACCTTCGTCAACAACGGTCAGGGTGACGTATTGCTGGCCTGGGAAAACGAGGCGTTCCTGGCCTTGAAAGAAGATGGCGGCGCCGACAAGTTCGACATCGTCGTGCCTTCGCTGTCGATCCTCGCGGAGCCACCGGTGGCCGTGGTTGACAAGAACGCCGAGAAAAAGGGCAACACCGAGATCGCCACCGCGTACCTCAACCACCTGTACAGCCCGGCGGGCCAGGAGATCGCGGCGAAGAACTTTTACCGTCCACGGGATGAGAAAGTCGCCGCCAAATATGCCCAGCAGTTCCCGAAACTGGACCTGGTGACGATCGACAAAGACTTCGGCGGCTGGAAAACTGCCCAACCGAAATTCTTCAATGACGGAGGCGTGTTCGACCAGATCTACACGGCGCAGTAAGCCAAAGTACCTGTAGGAGCCCTGCTTTTCTGTGGGAGCTGGCTTGCCAGCTCCCACAGAAAGCGCGCTCCTACAGTGGTTTCTACCTTTTAACCAAGGACTCTTATGTCGCGTCGTATCTCCCCCGTCATACCCGGCTTCGGGCTGACGCTGGGCTACACCGTGGTGTACCTCAGCCTGATCGTACTCATCCCGCTGGCGGCGATGTTTGTACACGCCGCTCAACTCACCTGGGATCAGTTCTGGAACATCATTTCCGCACCTCGCGTGCTGGCGGCGTTGAAGCTTAGCTTCAGCACCGCGTTGTACGCCGCGTTGATCAACGGCGTGATCGGCACACTGCTGGCCTGGGTGCTGGTGCGCTATACCTTCCCCGGCCGCAAGATCATCGATGCGATGATCGACCTGCCGTTCGCCTTGCCTACTGCCGTAGCCGGTATCGCGCTGACCGCGCTGTACACGCCCAACGGCCTGGTCGGTCAGTTCGCCGCCGACCTGGGTTTCAAGATCGCCTACACCCCCCTGGGTATCACCCTGGCGCTGACCTTCGTCACCTTGCCCTTCGTGGTGCGCACGGTGCAGCCGGTACTGGCCGATATCCCCCGGGAAATCGAAGAAGCCGCCGCCTGCCTTGGCGCCAAGCCGCTGCAAGTGTTCCGCTACATCCTCGTACCGGCGTTGCTGCCCGCCTGGCTGACCGGCTTCGCCCTGGCGTTTGCCCGTGGCGTGGGTGAGTACGGTTCGGTGATCTTCATCGCCGGCAACATGCCGATGAAGACCGAGATTTTGCCGCTGCTGATCATGGTCAAGCTCGACCAATACGACTACCACGGCGCCACCTCCATCGGCGTGTTGATGCTGGTGGTTTCCTTTGTCCTGCTGCTGCTGATCAACTTGCTGCAGCGGCGCATCGAACACCCTTAAGGAGGCGCGGAACATGTCCCAATCGTCTATTTCCGCCGCGTCTTCGGCCAATGCAGCCCGACGTGGCAGTGCGGTGTCGCGGCGCATCCTGATCGGCCTCGGCTGGCTGGTGTTTGCGCTGTTCTTGCTGTTGCCGCTGTTTATCGTGGTGTCCCAGGGCTTGAAGAACGGCCTGGGTGCGTTCTTCACCGCGATTCTGGAACCCGACGCGCTGTCGGCGCTGAAACTCACGGTGATCGCCGTGGCGATTTCGGTGCCGCTCAACGTGGTGTTTGGTGTCAGCGCGGCCTGGTGTGTGAGCAAGTACTCGTTCCGTGGCAAAAGCATTCTGGTGACGCTGATCGACCTGCCGTTCTCGGTCTCGCCGGTGATCGCGGGCCTGGTCTACGTGCTGATGTTCGGCGCTCAGGGCTTCTTCGGCCCATGGTTGCAGGCGCACGACATCCAGATCGTGTTCGCCTTGCCGGGTATCGTGCTGGCCACCATCTTCGTCACCGTGCCGTTCGTGGCCCGTGAGCTGATCCCGCTGATGCAGGAGCAGGGCACCCAGGAAGAGGAGGCTGCGCGGCTGCTGGGCGCCAATGGCTGGCAGATGTTCTGGTATGTCACCGTGCCGAATATCAAATGGGGCCTGATCTACGGCGTGGTGCTGTGTACGGCGCGGGCCATGGGTGAGTTCGGTGCGGTGTCGGTGGTGTCCGGCCACATTCGCGGCGTTACCAACACCCTGCCGCTGCACGTCGAGATCCTCTACAACGAATACAACCACGTTGCCGCGTTCGCGGTAGCCAGCCTGTTGCTGATCCTGGCGCTCTTCATCCTGCTGCTCAAGCAGTGGAGCGAGAACCGAATCAACCGCCTGCGCAAAAGCGCCGGTGAGGAATAAGTCATGTCGATCGAAGTCCGTAATGTCAGCAAGAACTTCAACGCCTTCAAGGCCCTGGACAGCATCAACCTGGATATCCAGAGTGGCGAGCTGGTGGCGTTGCTGGGCCCGTCCGGCTGCGGCAAGACCACCTTGTTGCGCATCATCGCCGGCCTCGAAACCCCGGATGCCGGCAGCATCGTGTTCCACGGCGAAGACGTCTCCGGTCACGATGTGCGTGATCGCAATGTCGGCTTTGTGTTCCAGCACTACGCGCTGTTCCGCCATATGACCGTGTTCGACAACGTGGCTTTCGGCCTGCGCATGAAGCCCAAAAGCCAGCGTCCGAATGAAACCCAGATTGCAGCCAAGGTTCACGAATTGCTGAACATGGTGCAGCTCGATTGGTTGTCCGACCGCTACCCGGAACAACTCTCCGGTGGCCAGCGCCAACGTATCGCCCTGGCCCGCGCCCTGGCGGTGGAGCCCAAAGTGCTGTTGCTGGACGAACCCTTCGGCGCCCTTGACGCCAAGGTGCGTAAAGAACTGCGCCGCTGGCTGGCGCGCCTGCACGAAGACATCAACCTGACCTCGGTATTCGTGACCCACGACCAGGAAGAAGCCATGGAAGTCGCCGACCGTATCGTGGTGATGAACAAGGGCGTGATCGAGCAGATCGGCTCACCGGGAGACGTCTACGAAAACCCGGCCAGCGATTTCGTTTACCACTTCCTGGGTGATTCGAACCGCCTGCATTTGGGCGAGGACCAGCACGTGCTGTTCCGTCCCCATGAAGTGTCGCTGTCGCGGCATGAACTGGAGGATCACCATGCCGCGCAAGTGCGCGATATCCGCCCGCTCGGCGCGACGACTCGGGTGACCCTGAAGGTTGAAGGCCAAAGCGAACTGATCGAGGCAGAAGTGGTGAAAGACCATGACAGCCTCACCGGTCTGGCGCGTGGCGAGACGCTGTTCTTCAAACCCAAGGTCTGGCAAAAAGCCTGACCTCACCGCAATTCAAATGTGGGAGGGGGCTTGCTCCCGATTGCAGTGTGTCAGTGAATACATCAGATACTGAACCACCGCTATCGGGAGCAAGCCCCCTCCCACATTTAGACATTACTTGGCTTGAGATCGCGGCGTGCTACCGGCCCCGACCGTTCCTCGATCTGCCGCTTGAGCCCCTGCCGAAACCCCAGCAAGAACGCCAGCTCCGCCACCACAAACAACGGCCCCACGATCAACCCAGACACATCATCCACAAACGCCGGCTTCCTGCCTTCGTAGTAATGCCCGACAAACTGGATCACCCAACCCACCACAAACATGCCGATACCGCTGCTCAGCCACACCATCGTGCTCTGCCCCGCCAACACATGCCCGGCCCACACGGATAAGCCCATCAGCACTGTCATAAGCACGCCCAGGGCCAATTCCAGGCGCAGGTAAAACCATGCGGAAAATAGCGCGACAAACACTGCCGGTGACAGCCAGAACCCGCCCACCGTCCATTCGGGGCGGGACAGCAGCACCGCGACGGCGACGACGATTAGCGGGATACCAATGAAGTGGCTGATGATATTGCGCGGGTCGCGGTGGTAGGCCGCGTATTGGCTGAGGTGATCGACGAGGCTTTTCATTGTTATTCCTCCTGTAGGCTGGACGAAGTTTCAGAATAGCTCGCACCAGGCGACACGACCGAGCGCCGTTTATGCCAAATGCCGGTTATTTGTGGGCAAGCGGCGCCAACGCGCTTAGCCTGTACCGATCAATAATCGAGGTGTGTTATGCGCGTGTTGTTAGTGGAACATGAAGCCGTAGAGGCACAGCGGATGGCCAAGGGCTTGAACGAGGCCGGTTACACCGTCGAAGTCGCGGCCAATGGCATGGCGGCGTTGCGCTTGGTTGAAAGCACTGAATACGAGCTGGTGATTCTGGATGTGATGCTGCCCGGGTTGAACGCCTGGAAGTTGCAGCAGGCGATTCGGCTGAAGGGTGAGACGCCGGTGTTGTTCTTGACCACGCCGGGCGGGATTGAAGATCGGTTGCGCGGGTTGGAGTTGCATGAGGATGATTATTTGCTCAAGCCGTTTGATGCCAAGGGTTTGGTGGCGCGGTCAAGGAAGTTATTGCGCCGGGACCGTGGCCGCTGACTGATCCAGGATGTGCATGGGCTGAACCACCGCTTTCGCGAGCAAGCCCGCTCCCACATTCTGATGTGTGAACACCGTCAAATGTGGGAGGGGGCTTGCTCCCGAAGAGGCCCTCAAACTCACCCCACATCTACCTACCGCAACCCATCCCGAAACTGCCCCGGCGTCATCCCCGTCCAGCGCTTGAACGCCCGGTTGAAACTGCTGGTATCGGCAAACCCCAGCAAATGGCTGATCTCGGCCAATGAGCTTTGCGGGTCTCGCAAGTGCAGCAATGCCAGATTCTCCCGGCACTCGTTGAGCAACGCATCGAACCGACAGCCCTCATCCGCCAGGTGTCGCTGCAAGCTGCGCAAACTCAGGTGCAAGGTGTGGGCGATACGTTCGGCGCTCGGCTCGCCGTCTGGCAATTGCGCCTCTATGGCCGCGCGTACCTTGCGTTCCCAGGTCAGTGGTTGCAGTTGGGCGAGGGTACGCTTGAGCACGGTTTCGTTGTGTTCGGCCAACTCCGGGTTAGCATCGTCCAGATGACTGTCGAAGTCGCGGGCGGCAAATTCCAGGCGATCTTCCTCGGCGGCAAAAAATACCGGCGCGCGAAATACCGTATGCCACGGCTTGGGGTCGGCGGGTTCCGGGCGCCGTAGGTAAACGGCCAACGGCGCATAGTCCCGCCCTAAGCGGTTGCGGCAGGTGCGCACATAGATCGCCGCGAAGGCATCGATGGCTTCCAGCGCCGGTGGGGGGCTGTCTTGGGGTTGGAGCAGGCGAAAGTGGTAGACGTCGCCATGACAGCTCAGCTCCAGGTTCAGGGCATCACTGACCACCTGGTGATAGCGCACGATGCGCTCGAACACCTCGCGCAAGCTGCCGCTGGCCACCAGGGCATAACCGAGTGCATGAAAGGTGGTAGGGCTGACGAACCGCGACACCCGCAAGCCAATCGCCGGATCGCCGCTGGCCTGCACCGCCAGTTCCCATAAACGCGTGGTGGCCGACAACGGATAGCGCGCGTTTGGGTCGTCCATCTGCTGCGGCTCGAGCCCCGCCTCGGCGCACAGCGCGGCGCTGTCGAGGCCCAGGGCGTCGAGTTGCTTGCGCAGGGCGCGGGTCCAACTGGCGAGGGAAGTGGGTTCGGTCATGGCGATTGGCGCTTGTGGTCAACAGGTTGGCGTCCGGGGCTAGCGTGCTGCGCCACAGCCTGGTGCAGGATGTACGCATCACTCAACAAGAGAATGGAAGCATGGACGGTACTTGTGCAAGCCCCCAGCAGATGAACGCACAGCAGCGTTCAGCGCATATCCGTGAGGTGGTGCTGGCCGAAGGCGTGCGATTGCGCCAACGCCACCCCTGGCTGCTGCATCAGGACGCGCTGGGCGCGGGGATCCTGGCCTTTGCCTTGCTCGGCATGCTCGGCTCGGCGGCGCTCTATATCAGCGGTCACCTGGCCTGGTGGGCGTGCCTGTTGCTCAATGCGTTCTTCGCCTCGCTGACCCATGAGCTGGAACACGACCTGATCCACAGCATGTACTTTCGCAAGCAGCGCCTGCCCCACAACCTGATGATGGGCCTGGTATGGCTGGCGCGGCCAAGTACGATCAACCCGTGGATACGCCGGCATTTGCACCTCAACCACCACAAGGTCTCCGGTACCGAGGCCGATATGGAAGAGCGCGCCATCACCAATGGCGAACCCTGGGGGTTTGCGCGGTTGCTGATGGTGGGGGACAACATCATGTCGGCGTTCATCCGCCTGCTGCGGGCCAAGACCTGGAAGCACAAATTCAGCATCCTCAAGCGCTCCCTGCTGGTGTATGCACCGTTGGCGCTGCTGCACTGGGGCGCGTGGTATGTGTTCCTGGGCTTTCATGCCGCCAATGGCATCGCTAGCCTGATGGGGGCACCGATTGAATGGTCAGCCGGCACCTTGCAGATGATGCAGGTGATCGACATCGCCGCGGTGGTGATCATCGGCCCTAACGTGCTGCGCACCTTTTGCCTGCACTTTGTCAGCTCCAACATGCACTATTACGGCGATGTGGAGCTGGGCAACGTGATCCAGCAAACCCAAGTGTTGAACCCCTGGTGGCTGTGGCCGTTACAGGCGTTCTGCTTCAATTTCGGCAGCACCCATGGCATACATCATTTTGTGGTGAAGGAGCCGTTCTACATCCGCCAGATGACCGCCAAGGTGGCGCATAAGGTCATGGCCGAGATGGGCGTGCGCTTCAATGATTTCGGCACCTTCGCACGGGCCAATCGGTTTGAGCGCGAGGAGCAGCCCGACGCCAAGCTCGCTTTCAGCAAGCAATAAACGCCAGGGGCAGGTCGCGAATCTGTTCGCGCACGGGCGGCTGGTAGTGGTCATCGCTGATCAGTTCATGCAGCAATTCCTCGCGCAGTTGATGGAACTCGAAGCTGCTGCGCTGACGCGGATGAGGCAGGGCGATGTCCACCACTTGCTTGATGCGCCCGGGCCGGGGCTCCATTACCACCACGCGGTCGGCGAGGAAAATCGCCTCTTCCACATCATGGGTGACCAGCACCGTGGTGATCCTGGCGCGGGCGCGAATCGCCAGGAGTTCGTCCTGCATCTGCTGGCGAGTCAGCGCGTCGAGGGCGCCGAAGGGTTCGTCCAGCAACAGGATACGCGGGCTGGCCACCAGGCCGCGGGCAATCGCCACCCGTTGCGCCATGCCGCCAGAGAGTTGGTGGGGGTAGGCGCGGGTGAAGTCGGTCAGCCCCACCAGCTCGATAAAATCGCTGATGCGCCGGTTGCGCTCGGCCTCAGTAAGCGGCTCGTTGACCAGGCCCAGGCCGATGTTTTGCGCCACGGTCAGCCAGGGAAACAGGCGATGTTCCTGGAATACGATGCCGCGTTCGCTGCCGATACCGCTGACGGCGCGGCCATCGACTTGGATCTCGCCGCGAAACTGGGTATCGAGCCCTACCAGCAAGCGCAGCAGGGTGGACTTGCCGCAGCCACTGGCGCCGACAATCGCGACGAACTCCCCTTCGGCCACCTCCAGGTTGAATTCGCGGATGGCTTCCAGTTCGAAGCCATCGACGTCGAAGCTCTTGCCCACATGGTTGAAGCTGACAATAGGTGCGTTCATGCGTGTCTCCAGCGGGTGGCGCGGGTTTCGATGCGTTGGCCGATCAGGTTGAGAGCGGCGCCGGTGAAGCCGACCAGGAGCATGCCGCCCATGATCAGATCCATTCGCAGCAACTGTTGGGCGCCGATCATCAGGCTGCCGATGCCGCCATTGGACGGCATGAAGTATTCGGCGCCGATGGTGCCCATCCAGGCGTAGATCAGGCTCAGGCGCAGGCCGGCGAAAATCCCCGCCGCCGCGCCCGGCAGCACTAGGCGACGCAGGCGTTGCCACAGGCTCAGGCGCAGCACTTGCGCGGCTTCGCGCAGCTGCGGCGACAGGTTGAGCACGCTGCGCTGGGTGGCGATAAATAACGGGAAGAAAGCAGCGAGGGCGATGAATACCCACTTGGCCAATTCGCCCAGGCCAAACCAGGCGGTGAGCAGCGGCACCCAGGCGAAAATCGCGATCTGGCGTAGCGCGGCCAACGTCGGGCCGAGTAGCCGTTCACTGCGTCGCGACAAACCTAACCACAGGCCCAAGGCAAAGCCGAGGCTACCGCCGAGCAGCAAGCCACCCACGGCCCGGCCGAGGCTTTTGCCCAGGGCCGTGGTCAGGCTGCCATCTAGCACGCCCGCGACGGTGGTTTGCAGCACCGCCCAGGGGCTGACCAGAATGTTCGGGTCTACCCAGCCCTGTTGCGTCGCCACTTGCCACAGCGCCAGCAGCAACAGCGGCAACAGCCAGGGTTGCAGGCGTTGCCAGCCTTCATAGCGCGGCCCGCGTCGAATCTGTGCGGTGGCCGGGTGGGGCCAGTGCACCCACTTGCGATCCAGCCAGCCGATGCCGCGATCCATCACCACGCCCAGTACGCCGATGACCACGATGCACACGAAGACGATATCGAGCATGAACAACTGGCGCGCCCATACCATCAGGTAGCCGATGCCTTCGCTGGAGGCCAGCAACTCCACGGCCAGCAGCGACGTCCAGCCCGCCGCCAGGGCCAGGCGTACCCCGGCCATGAACGCCGGCAATGCGGCGGGCAGTATCAGGCGGCGGATCAGCAAGTGAGTGGGCAGGCGCAGCACGCGGGCGGCTTCTCGCAGGTTGGGCTGGGCATCGCGCACGCCCACCAGGGTATGCAGGGTCACGGGCACCACGATGGCCTTGACCAGCACCACCAGCTTGAGGGTTTCGCCAATGCCGAAAAACACCATGAACAGCGGGATCCAGGCCAGGGTCGGCACTTGCGACAATGCACTGAACGTCGGGAATACCAAGCGCTCGGCGCGGGCGCTGAACCCCAGGATGGCGCCCAGTATCGCGCCAGCGCCGATACCGGCCAGCAGGCCCCAGAACAAGCGTTGCAAGCTGATCGCCAGGTGGCTCCACAACTCGCCGCCGGCCAATTCCACCGCGCTGCTCCATACCAGCGAAGGCGGCGGCAGGATCTGCTCGCTCATCCAGTGATTGCGGCTGGCCAGCCACCACAGCAGGAACAGACCGAGCGGTAGCAGCCAAGGCGACAAGCGCTCGCTCAGTTGCGGCCAGCGTGGCGCGGCGCCTTTGGAGGGGGCCGCCAGAGGTAGGCTCAAAAGTGAAATCCGGGCCATGAAAGACCTCCGTTGTCGCCGAATGCGTTATGTGATTTCGATCTTATAAAAACGTAATCAAGATGATTGCGAGATAAGAAAAATCATTTAAAGCCTCAGCCCTCCACGCATCCAATGCATTCGAAGAATATTTTCGATGCTGTTTATGCATAACCCTCTGGAGCCTGCGTGTTAGCCTGCATAGACCTAAAAGCTATTAAATTGTGAATTTATAGTATTTAAAGTTTTGTACGGCCTGTGCCTACTTTCTGCTCCCCAGGCGACCGTCGCCCACCAGGAGCTGTGCTTATGAAACTGCCCTTCAAACACCTCATCAGCCTGTTGGCCGGCACTGCCCTGGCCGGGCTGGTGCAGGCCGCCGACCTCAAGGAAATCCGCATCGCCGTGCCCGACCTGAGTGCCGGCAGCCAGCACAGCGGCGGAGGTATCACCGACGTGTTGCGTGAACAGCAGATCTTTGAAAAAGCCTTTGCCGACCAGGGCATCAAGATCCAGTGGAATTACTTCAAGGGCGCCGGCCCGGTGATCAATGAGGCCTTCGCCAACGGCCAGGTGGACCTCGCCTACCTGGGCGATCTGGCGGCGATCATCGGCCGATCCAATGGCCTGGATACTCGGTTGCTCAGCGCCTCCGCGCGTGGGGTGAAGCACTACCTCGGCGTCGTGCCGGGCTCAGGCATCAAGACCCTGCAAGACCTCAAGGGCAAGCGCGTCGCGGTGTTCCGTGGCACGGCCAGCCAGTTGTCGTTCGACAGCGCATTGGCCAGCCAGGGCTTGAGTGAAAAGGACCTGAAGGTCATCAACCTGGACTTCAATGCCGCCGGTGCCGCCCTGGCTGCCAAGCAGATTGATGCCACCTGGGGTAGTTCGACCCTGACGGCGCTGCAAGCCAAAGGTCTGGCAGAAATACCGCTGAATACCAAGGACCTTGGCGGCGCCGGCAGCATCCAGTCCGTGCTGGTGGGCAGCGCCAAATTTGTCGACGAACACCCCGACGCCGTGGCCAAGTTGCTCAAGGCCCAGCAGCAAGCGGTGCAGTGGTTGACCGATGACAACAACAAGCAGGCCTATATCGCGCTGGTGTCGGGTTTGGCCAGTTATCCACCGGTGATCCTGACCAATGACCTGAAGGACCAGAAACTCAGCGAAGTTTTCCCCTCGACCCTGGACCCGGTGTTCCTGGGCAAATTGCAGGATGCAGTGGATTTGGCGTCGAAGGAGAAGTTGATTCGCAAGTCGTTTCAGGTGAGTGACTGGGTGGCGCCGAATCTGGCGGCGGCGGGGCTCTGAGTTTGGCGGTGCCTGGGCGATCGTAATCGGGGGCTTGCCCCCGATGAGGCCCGTCAAACCGCCACACTCACCTCCTGCCTATCCACCTCCACCAAGGTCTCAATCATCGCCTTCGCCGCCGGCGATAACCGCGACCCGGTGCGGCTGACAATCCCGCACCGCGCACTCATGGTCTCCAGGTTCTGCGGTAGGTTGCGCCAGTGCAGCAGCACCAGTGAACCGTTGGCGACGTCCTCGGCAAAGGCTTCCTCGGTGCCGACGCCGATGGCATTGGATTGCAGCACGATCTTCACCAATGCAGGAAAGTGCTCGGTCTGGATACTCGGTGAAAAGTCCATGCGCCCACTCAGGTTCGCCAGCAACTTGCGAATGCCCTGGGAGATCAAGGGCGAGGCCAGCGGGTAGTCGAACATGTCGTTGGTCGACAGGCTGTCCTTGGCCAGCAACGGGTGCCCGGGGCGGCAGAAAAATACGCCGCGCTTGGGCGTCAGTGCGCGGGTCTGGAAGTTCGGGTCGGCCTCGAACTGACGGATGTCGGCGATGAAGAATTCAATCTCTTCACGGCTCAGGCTGCGGCTGAGGGTTTCCCAGTTATCCACCTGGAAACTCGTGCGGATTTTCGGGTGGGCGTTGATAAACCGCGCCACCGCATCCGGCACCAGTTTCGCTGCCGGCGCGGGACCGCAGCCGAAGCGCAGGTCGCCGGCGTCGAGCTTGGTCATGCGCGTCACCTCACTGCTCAGCAGCGCCGCGCCATGCACCAGGCTCAAGGCGTGTTGCAGCACCACCTGGCCTTCCGGCGTGGGGCGTAAATCCTTGTGGCCACGGTCCACCAGTACGCAACCGAACTCCTGTTCGAGCCCCTGGATGCTGCGGCTGAACGCCGGTTGGGTGATGCCCATGGCGTCCGCTGCACGCACGAAACTGCGGTGTTCGTTGAGGGCGATGAAGTAGCGCAGTTGGCGAAGATCCATATGCTTTCCCGGCATTCTAAAAATAGGTCGAAGGCATTTGCGACCGAGCAAGCTGAGGTTTTAAATGCAAGCTCTTATTCCGTCAACGAAGCATTTGTTCATTTGCTAGACCTAAAAAGCATATGAATAGAGCGTTGCAGGAAAGCGTCCCCACCATCAGCAGGCACATGAGGGTCATCACAATGAGCAATGCCGCATTAGCCGTTCAACCCATCGCCCACGCACTCGAGATCCACCCGGTGGCCGGCCGTATCGGCGCCGAGATCCGTGGCATCAAACTCTCCGGTGACCTGGATGCCGCCACCGTCGAGGCCATCCAGCAGGCGCTGGTGCAGTACAAGGTGATCTTCTTCCGCGAGCAAACCCACCTAGATGACCAGAGCCAGGAAGCCTTCGCTCACCTGCTCGGGGAGCCGATTGCCCACCCGACGGTGCCGGTGCGTGACGGCACGCGGTTCCTGTTGGAACTGGACGGCGCCCGTGGCCAGCGCGCCAACTCCTGGCACACCGATGTGACCTTCGTCGATGCCTACCCGAAAGCTTCGATCCTGCGTTCGGTACTGGCGCCCACGTCTGGCGGCGACACCGTCTGGGCCAACACCGCCGCTGCTTACAACGACCTCAGCGTCGAACTGCGCGCACTGGCCGACCAGCTGTGGGCCGTGCACAGCAACGAGTACGACTACGCCGGGCGCAAGCCGGATGTATCGGTGGAGAAGCTGGAGGAATACCGCAAGGTCTTCACTTCTACGGTGTATGAAACCGAGCACCCGGTGGTGCGTGTGCACCCGGTCAGCGGTGAGAAAACCTTGCTGCTGGGGCACTTCGTCAAGCGCCTGAAAGGCTACTCCCAGACGGAGTCGGCGCAGCTCTTCAACCTGTTGCAAGGCCACGTCACGCGCCTGGAAAACACCGTGCGCTGGCGCTGGAATACCGGTGACGTGGCGATCTGGGACAACCGCGCCACCCAGCATTACGCGGTAGACGACTACGGCACCCAGGAGCGCATCGTGCGCCGGGTCACGCTCAAGGGCGATGTGCCGGTGGGTGTGCAAGGGCAATCAAGCAAAACTACCAAAGGTCTCTAAGCTGACACAGATTCAAATGTGGGAGGGGGCTTGCTCCCGATAGCGGAGTGTCAGTCACAGCATCTTTGACTGACCCACTGCCATCGGGAGCAAGCCCCCTCCCACATTGGATTTATGGTGTTTACCAGACCCCGATCTGCACCACTTTCTCTGCCTCCGGTTCACCATAACGAAACCTTTGACCACGCAGATCGACTTCTGCATTGCTGATGGTGGTCCGCCGCTTCAACCCACGCAGCCATTCGAACAGATAACCCAAGTGCGTCTCGCGCACCTGCGCATAGGCGGGGTCGCTGCCCAGGTCGTGGATTTCCTGGGGGTCGTGTTCCAGGTCGAACAGTTGCGGGCGAAAGCCGTCATAGGCCAGGTACTTCCAACGCTCACTGCGCACCATGGTCATGCGGCAACGGTCGATGGGCTGCTCCAGCCGTTCTCGCGCCGGGGCCTGGAACGCGTAGTCGTATTCGGCAATGGCGTAGTGGCGCCAGGTGGTGGGGTTGCCCTGCAACAGCGGGATCAGCGAGCGGCCTTCGAGGCGATGGTCGGCTGCGGGCAGGCCCAGTGCGTCGAGGAATGTTGGCAGGGCATCGATGGTTTCCACCAGGCGTTCATCCACTGTGCCACGGCTGACATCGGCACTGGCGCGCGGGTCGCGCACGATCAACGGCACACCCACCGCAGGCTCCAGCAAAAATTCTTTTTCACCGAGGTAATGATCGCCGAGGAAGTCGCCATGGTCGCTGGTAAACACGATCAGCGTGTCGTCCCAGCGACCAGTGCTTTGCAGGACGTCAAACAGTCGCCCGAGTTGATCGTCGATCTGTTTGATCAGGCCCATGTAGGTGGGGATCACCGTGAGGCGCACTTCATCACGGGAAAAACTCAGGCTCTCCTGGTGTTGGCGGAACGCCTGGTACACCGGGTGATCGCTGGTTTGCCCAGGCTGAATGGGCGCCTGGATATGCTCGGCGCCGTATAGCGCGTGATACGGCGCCGGTGCGATGTAGGGCCAGTGCGGCTTGATGTACGACAGGTGCAGGCACCACGGTTGCTCTGCTTGCTCGCGAATAAAGTCGATGGCGCGGTCGGTGGTGTAGACGGTTTCCGAATGCTCTTCGGCCACGCGTGCAGGCTTGCCGGCGTTGCGCATGTGCCAGCCGCTGAGCACTTCACCGTCTTCGCCTTGGGCGGCGTTGGCCCATTCATGCCACGGGTTATGGCCGCTGTAGCCCTGCTCGCGCAGGTAATGGGTGTAGGGCGCGGACTCGCGTTTATCGTCAAACAAAGGGCTGTCGGGGTAGATGCCGTCGTGACGGAAAAAGGCATCGAAACCGACTTCGTTCAACGGCTCGGCCTGGGCGCCGTCAGGGTCGATATGCAGGCGCTGCAAGGCGTCCAGATTGGGCGTGGCGTGGGTCTTGCCCACCAGTGCGGTGCGGATGCCGTGGGGGCGCAGGTAGTCGCCGATCGTCAGCTCTTCCAGCGGCAGCGGTACCGCGTTCCACGCTACCTGGTGGCTGCTGACATAGCGCCCGGTATACGCCGACATCCGCGACGGGCCGCAGATGGTGCCCTGGGTATAAGCGCGGCTGAAACGCACACCGGCGGCGGCCAGGCGGTCGATATTCGGCGTGTGCAAATGGGCATGGCCGTAGCAAGACAGGTAATCGCGGCGCAGTTGGTCGCACATGATGTAGAGCACGTTGCGCACGGGTTGGAGGTTGGACATGAGGCTTCACCGAACGGAGGACAGGTGGGTTTTTTCGCCGTTCGAGGGGTGCGCTGGCAAGTGCATTTGGGGACTGGGTTCTATGCAGTGAGTGCATGGGTGTTGCTACCGGCGCTTTCGCGAGCAAGCCCGCTCCCACACTTGAAATGCGTTCCAAATGTGGGAGCGGGCTTGCTCGCGAAAGCGCCGGTTCAGACGGCGATATTCTCCAGCGTGCAAACGTCTTCATCCACCTCATCAATCTGCTTGATCTGCTCAATCATCGCCTGCGCCAACGGCGACAACCGGTACCCCGCACGGCTGACAATCCCGTAGCGGGTATAACGCTCCTCCAGGTTTTCATCCAGGCCCTCAATCTTCAGGCACACGAGTTCACCCCGAGCCATGTGCAGCACATCGCTGTTGGCGCTGACGATGCCGATGGCGTCTGAACGCAACACCACGCCCATCAGGCTATAGCCGTTTTCACACTCCACATTGGGTTGGTAATCGGGCCGGCCGCTGAGGTCGACGATGACTTTGCGCAGGTTCGGCGGGCGGATAGTCACCGCCAGCGGGTAACTCATCAGCTCGGCAGCGCTGACACTGTCGCGCCCGGCCAAGGGATGGCCGGCGCGGCAGCAGAAATGCCAGCGGCGCGGGCGCAGGCGGTGGGTGTGGTAGTCGGGGTTGGCTTCGAAGTGGCGGGTGTCGGCGACGAAGAATTCGAACTCTTCGCTGAGCAGGCGTTTGCCCAGGCTTTGCCAGTCATCCACCTGAAACTGCACACGGGCCTTGGGGTAGCGCCCGATAAAACTGCCGATGGCGCGGGGGATCAATCCACCTGCCGGCGCCGGGCCGCAACCGAAGCGCAGTTCACCGGCTTCCAGGCCGTTGAACTGGCTGATTTCGTTGGCCAATTGTTGGGCCCCGCTCACCAGCCGCCGCGCATGTTCGAGCAATACCTGGCCCTGCTTGGTGGGCGACAAGTCCTTGCGGCCACGGTCCACCAGTTGGCAGCCGGCACTGTGTTCCAGGGCCTGGATGCTGCGACTGAACGCCGACTGCGACAGGTTCACGGCCACGGCCGCCGCGACAAAACTGCGTTGTTCGGCGAGGGCGATGAAGTGGCGAAGCTGGCGCAGGTCGATATGCATTTTTCACATCAGAAATATCCGGGAAATGCATTGGCTATGCATTAGGTCGACTCCTTATAAAGGCTATCTCTTATGCAGTAAATGTTCGTAAAAACATAAATAAATAACCTTTTGGAATATCTGTTGACGGATATCTCCGGGTTCTGGAGCCGCTTATGAGTCTGTTCAAGTCCTTGCCCCTGGCCGTGTTGGTGGCCGGTAGCACCAGTTGGTCGCCGGCCCAGGCCGCAGAAACACCCGCATCTGCCAGCAAGGGCGAAAGCGCCAGTGGCCAGCTTGAAACCGTCACCGTCACCGCCAGGCGGCGTACCGAAAGTGCCCAGGCCGTGCCGACGCCCATGAGAGTGGTCGGCGGCCAAGCGCTGGAAACCCAGCGGGTGTACCGCATCCAGGATTTGCAGCAACTGGTGCCCAGCGTCAACGTCGCCTATATGCATGCGCGCCAGTCCAGCGTGTCGATCCGCGGCCTGGGCAACAACCCGGCCAGCGACGGCCTGGAAGGCAGCGTGGGGCTGTATATCGACAACGTCTACCTCGGGCGTCCGGGCATGGCGGTATTCGACCTGATGGACATCGAGCAGCTTGAGGTATTGCGCGGCCCGCAGGGCACGCTGTTCGGCAAGAACACCACCGCCGGGGTGATCAATATCAGCACCCGCGCGCCGAGCTTTGCCCCGGAGCGCAGCATCGAGACCTCCCTGGGCGAGGACGGTTACTTCCAGACCAAGGGCACGATTTCCGGCCCGCTCACCGACGACCTGGCCGGGCGTTTCTCGGCCTATCGCACGCGCAGCGACGGCGATATCAAGAACGAACACGACGGCCATGACCTTAACGGCGGCTCACGCCAGGGCTTTCGCGGGCAACTGCTGTACAAGCCCAGCGAGGCGTTCAACCTGCGCTGGATCGGTGACTACAACGAAGAGGATTCCAGCGCCGGCACCCGCGTGCTGTACAGCACCGGGCCGACCATCAATGGCACCAACCTGTATCAAGCTCGGGCCAACGCGGCGGGGGCGACCCTGGTGGATGGCACCCATCGCAAGGTCAACCTGGACAACGACCAGCACGTCACCGTGTTCCAGGGCGGTACCTCGCTGGAGGCCAACTGGACGCTGCCCAGTGACTTTACCCTGACCTCGGTGAGTGCCTACCGCTGGTGGAATTTCACCCCGCGCAACGATGACGGCCTCAACGTACCGGCGTCGTACAACGCCGGGGTGTCGGTGGAAGACAAGCAGTGGTCTCAGGAATTTCGCCTGGCATCGCCCACCGGTGGTTTCTTCGATTACGTGCTCGGGGCCTACTACTTCGGCTCCGACCTGGATAACAAATCCTTCGCCTATTACGGGCCCAAGGCCGATATCTGGAACGGCACGCCGGCCGGTGCGTTGAGCAATGTGAGCAGCGTCGGCAACGGGCATATCCGCACCGACAGTTTTGCGCTGTTTGCCCAAGGCACCTGGCACCTGACCGAGCGCCTGGACTTCACCGCCGGCCTGCGCGGCACCTACGAAGAAAAAAGCGCCTGGGTCACGCGCAATGCCCCAGTGGGCGGCGCTGCTGTCACGGGGGCAGCGGCTACGGCACGGCGCGGGCGTACCGGGGCGTATGACTCGGGTGACCTCAATCAGTACAGCGCCACGCCGTCAGGGCTGCTCAACCTCAGTTATCACTTCAATGAAAACCTGCTGGGCTACGCAACGCTGTCCCATGGCGAGAAGTCCGGTGGGGTCAACCTGGCAGTGGGGTCTGCGCCGACGGCCGGGGCCGACTCGCTGCTGATCGGCACCGAGCGCGCCAACAACGCCGAACTGGGGTTCAAGAGCACCTTGTGGGACCGCCGCCTGCAGCTCAATGCCAACCTGTTCTGGACCCAGGTCAACGGCTACCAGACTAACGCCTACGACCAGGACAACCGCGTGCAGTACCTGACCAACGCCGGTTCCGTGCGCTCGCGGGGCGTGGAAGTGGAAAGCACCCTGGTGCCGATCAAGGGCCTGACCTTGAATATCAACGGCTCCTTCAATGACGTGAGTTACCTGTCTTACAAGGATGCCCCATGCCCGCCGGAAGTCAGCCTGCGCCCGGGTGCACCGGCCTCCTGCGACTTGAGCGGCCATCAGGTGGTGGGTGCGTCAAAGTGGATCGCCAATGCCAACGGCGAGTACAAGTGGAACCTGGCTAACGGCTTCGAACCTTACGTCACCGCCAGCTATGCGTTCCGTTCCAAGGCGGTGGGCACGGTGGAAGATTCCGACTACGGGCAGATCCCGGCCTATGCGGTGGTCAACCTGTCCACCGGCCTGCGCGGCAATTATGAGCAGGGGCAGTGGGATGTGTCGCTGTGGCTGAAAAACGCCTTCGACAAAACCTACTACACCACCCTGTGGACCGGCGGTAACGGCGGTTACGAGGGCCTGCTGGGCACGCCGCGCACCTTAGGCGTGACTGGGCGCTACGACTTCTAGGTCGGTGCGATAGGTGGCCGGGCTGAACACCCGCGTCACCAGCAGCATCGCCACCACGGTCACGGCCAGCACCACCCAGGCGCTGACAAAACTGCCGGTGAGTTCGCGCAGCCAACCGGTCAGCCACGGCGAAATCGCATTGATCAAAAAGCCTACGCCTTGCACGAACGCCGCCAGTTGCCCGGCTACGCGAGGGTCGCGATGGTGGTCCAGGGTCAGCAGCAGGCTCAGGGCAAAACACGCGCCCAGGCCGAAGCCGATCAGCGCTACCCACAGGTGCGGGAACTGCTGTGGGGCCATCAGCAGGCCGAGGTAGCCGATGGTTTGCGCCAGCAGGCTGATGCTGAGCAGTGGGCGACGGTCAATGCCGCGTTGCGCAAGCACCGGCATCAACAGTGCAGCGATCACCTGGAAAATGGTCATGAACGCCAGCAATGAACCGCTGGGCAGCACGCCCCAGCCCAGTTGCTGATAGTAAGCGGGCAGCCACGCCACCATGCTCATATAGCCGCAATTCACCAAGCCGAAATACAGCGCCAGCAGCCAGGCGCGGCGATTGCGCAAGCCCTTGAACGCCGGTGCCTGCTGAAGATTGCGTGCGGCGCCCAGCGGCAGCCAGGCCCACAACAGCAACGCCCCCAGCGCCGGCAACAACCACACCCCCAGGCCCGCCTGCCATTGCTGGAAATGCGTGGCCACCACCGGGCTGAGCAGCGCCGCCAGCCCACCGCCGGCCATCAGCGAGGCCGAATACACGCCCATCGCCACCGGCACGCGGTGATGGAATTGGCGCTTGATCATGGCCGGCACCAACGCCTGGATCAGCGCCACGCCCGCACCACCGAGCAAGGCGGTGACCAACAGCGCCGACGCCTGGCCCATCAGCCAGCGCGCCAGGCACGCCAGTAGAATCATCAACAAGCCCAGGGCGATACCGCGACGTTCGCCCAAGCGGGCTTCCACGCGTACGCCCACCAACGCCACCAGCCCCATGCACACGACCGGCAGGCTGGTGAGCAAGGCGCTGCTCTGGAAGCTGAGGCCGGTGGCCTGGCGAATCTCGCCGAGCAAGGGGCTGATGGAGCTGAGGATGGGGCGCAGGTTCAGGCCTAGCACCACCAGCAGGCCCCAGCCGGCAAGTTTGCCCATGAATGAATGGTTAAGCGTCATGCAGGACCTGTCGGGTGCGCGAAAGAGGTATGAAGTATGGAGAGGACACGGGGTATGCTGAAATTAAATATAACCATGCCAATCAGTGGCAAACGCAATGGTGATGCCTTTGTTCGATCCTGTGTTGTTGCGCAGCTTTGTCGCCGTGGTGGATTGCGGCAATTTCACCCGCGCCGCCGAGCGCCTGCATTTGACCCAGTCCACCGTCAGCCAGCAGATCCGCCGCCTGGAAGACGCGGTGGCCTGCCAGTTACTGGATCGCGACCAGCGCCACGTGGTGGCCACCGCCGAGGGCGAGCGTTTGCTCGCGTATGCGCGCCGCATCCTGGCGCTGCACGAAGAAGCCGCTGACGTGTTGATCAACCAGCAAAGCGACGGTGTGCTGCGCCTCGGTGTGCCGGAGGATTTCGCCGCCGAGCGCCTGATGCCGTTGCTCTCGGCGTTTGTCGTGGCCTATCCACGGGTACGGCTGGAAGTCACCAGCGGCCTCGGCCCCGAATTGCAGCGCCAGTACCGAAGCGGTGAGTTCGATGTGTTGCTGGTCAAACAGATGGGCGACAGCGACGACTGTGTAGCGTCATGGCCAGAGCCGTTGTATTGGGTCGACAGCCTGAGCACCCCGGCGCTGGGCCGTGACCCACTGCCGTTAGTGGCGTTCCCGGTGGGCGGCCTGTACCGCAATGACATGCTCCACCATCTTGAACGGTGCGGCTGGCGTTGGCGTATCGGCTACTCCAGCGCCAGTTTGGCCAGCGTGTGTTCAGCGGTGGCGGCAGGGTTAGGCATCAGCCTGCTGCCGGAGCGAGTGCTGCAACCGGGCCATCGCATACTCGGCGCCGAGAGTGGCTTGCCCGCCGTCCATGGGGTGCGGCTGGCGCTGTATGGCCGCAGTGGCTTGGGCGCGGCGGGGCAGACATTGTTGGGTGAATTGCTGGCGTTATGCGGTGGAAACCCGCACTGACTCATACCTTTGCGGAATATTTTGTATGCCTTTAAGGCATTGAAAAACAACAGCTTGGCGCTAGGCCACGGCACACGTGGGTTTGGCGCTGACGGGCAGTTTTGTTATTCAATTTTGATCTATTTATAACTTCAAAGATTACTTTAAGAAATAAGTGTCTGGCCCCGATGATTCAGCCCACGACGGCCTTACATGCAGGCCCGTCGGTTTTTCAAAACCGTAGGGAGTGAATCAATGGGCAATGTCCAGACCGCCGCCAGTGCACACGAGGCGCAATGGCGCCAGGCACCGGGTGGTGAGTTGGTCGACCTTGGCCGGCCGCACCGCGCGCCGTTGGGGCAATTGCGAACGCAGAAAACGCCAAAGCGTTTCTCCAGCCGTCGCGAAGGGATTTTGCTCGGTCTGCTGGTGCTGGCCCTGCACGGGGCGGTGATCTATTGGGTGAGCCAGAAGCCCACCCCGGTGCTGCCGATTGTGCCGCCGGAAATTCCGCCGATGACCATCGAATTTTCCCAGCCGGCGCCGCCGGTGGTTGAACCGCCACCGCCTGTACCGCCGCCACCGCCGCCGCCCGTGGTCGAGCCGCCTGCGGTCGTGGATGAACTGGCGGCCAAGCCTGCGCCGCCTAAACCGGTTGCAAAACCCAAGCCCAAACCCGTGCCAAAACCTGAGCCCAAGCCGGCGCCCAAGGCCGTCGAACAGCCGCCTGCACCGCCTACGCCAGCGCCACCGGCTGCGCCCGTACCCGCGGCACCAGCTCCGGTGACACCTGCTTCGGCCAACGCCGCGTACCTGAAGAACCCGGCGCCGGAGTACCCGTCACTGGCCCAGCGTCGCGGGTGGGAAGGCACGGTGTTGTTGCGCGTGCACGTGCTGGCCAGCGGCAAGCCGGGTGAGATCCAGGTGCAGAAAAGCAGTGGTCGCCAGCAACTGGATGACGCCGCATTGGCGGCCGTGAAGCGCTGGAGTTTCGTGCCGGCCAAGCAGGGCGATGTGGCCCAGGACGGCTGGGTCAGCGTACCGATCGATTTCAAGATTCATTAATTATTCGGCTGCACAGAGGGAAAACATCATGGCATTAGCATCTCCACTTGAATCCATCGAAAGCGCGGTGATCTGGCTGCTGGTGGTCTTTTCGGTCGCTACCTGGGGCCTGGCTTTATTGAAGGGTGTGCAGTTCGGTCGCCTGAAGGCCCAGGATCGCAAGTTCCACAAACAGTTCTGGGCGGCGTCGAGTCTCGATTCGGCGGCTGAATTGGCTGAGACCCAACCGGGTGCCGCCGCTCGTGTGGCCCAGGCCGGTTATGCCGCGATCCAGGTGGGCGACGCCACTCACGCTGCCGACTTGAGCCAGGCGATCAATCACCAGGACCGCCTCGAACGTGCCCTGCGCCAGCAGATCGTACGTGAGCGTCGCTCCCTGGAAACCGGCCTGGCGGTGGTCGCCAGTATCGGCAGCACCTCGCCGTTTATCGGCCTGTTCGGCACCGTGTGGGGGATCATGGAAGCGCTGAAGGGGATCAGCGCGGCCGGCTCTGCCAGCCTGGAAACCGTGGCGGGGCCGATTGGCGCGGCACTGGTGGCGACCGGTGTGGGGATCGCCGTCGCGGTGCCCGCAGTGCTGGTCTACAACTATTTCCTGCGCCGCCTGAAGCTGACGGCGGCAGACCTGGATGACTTTGCCCACGACTTCTATAGCCTGGCGCAGAAGAACTCATTTCGCGTGTTGCTGCACCCGGCACTGACCAAAGCCAGCGCCGGCCAGCCGCAAAAAGTCAAGGAGGCGTCCTGAGATGGCCTTCTCCACGCAAGACAGTGATGAGGTGCTGAGCGAGATCAACGTCACGCCGTTGGTAGACGTGATGCTGGTGCTGCTGGTGGTGTTTATCGTCACGGCACCGCTGTTGACCAACTCGATCCCGATCAACCTGCCCAAGACCCAGGCCGTGGCGCCGGTGGAGCAGAAAGACCCGCTGGTGGTAAGCATCGATGGCGCCGGCAAGTTGTTTATCAACAAGGACGAAATCCAGCCGGACCTGCTGGAATTCAACCTGCAGTCGGCCAAGGCCAAGGACCCCGATGTGCGGGTGCAACTGCAGGCTGACGATGGAGTGAACTACGGCGAAGTGGCGCGAGCCATGGCGTCGATCGAGCGCGCAGGGATTACCAAGTTGTCGGTGATCACCGCACGTTAGTTTCAACAAGCCTCGACAAGTTTTTGGCCGTTTCCTTGGCAGGGTGCGGCCTTTTTTTTTGCCTGCGATTCTGGCTGCACCGCTGTGCTCAAGGTGAAAAGAGGGAAAGCCCTCCCACATGTGTACCTCGTGCAGGTTTGTTTTTTTGGTTATTAATAAATAGCTTCTTATTCCTTAACGAATATAACCCCCGTCCCTATACTGGTCAGCAACGTTAAACGCTGCAGGAGGGCACACCCATGCACAGCGAGTCGATTCGTTATCTGATCGTGCCGGGCTGGCAAGGATCGCCAGAAGATCATTGGCAAACCCATTGGCAGCACAGCCTGCCCAACAGCGCACGGGTGGAACAGGCCGACTGGCTGACGCCGCGTCGCGAGGATTGGGTGGCCGCACTGGCCGAAGCCATTGCTGCCGACAGCACACCGGTGATCCTGATCGCCCATAGCCTGGGTTGCATCACCGTGGCCCACTGGGCCGCCACCGCACCCGTGCATTTCTTGCGTCAGGTACGCGGTGCCTTGCTGGTGGCCCCGGCGGATGTCGAGCGCCCAGCCTGTGCGCCCGCCCTGCGTAACTTCGCGCCGATTCCCACCGACCTGCTGCCGTTCCCCAGCCAGGTGGTCAGCTCCGACAATGACAGCGCCGTCAGTGCCCCCCGGGCCCTGGAGTTGGCGCGTCAGTGGGGCGCCGAAGCCGGCATCTTGTCGGGCGCAGGGCATATCAATGTGAAGTCCGGCCACCGCCGCTGGGAGCAGGGTTTCGCCTACCTCTATCGCCTGCAAAATCGCCTCGAGCACCATGCTCGGCGCAGTGCATAATATTTTTTCAACGCCCCGTCCCTGAGTGGATTGGGGCGGGAGCCTGCCATGAGTCATGAAACCTTCGGCCAGCCATTGCTGACCTTTCCCGACGCCGAAAAAAGCCCGTTGAGCATCCGCGCCAAGGCGCTGGTGTTTGTCGACCCGCGCTCACGGCAACTGCGTGAAGAGCTGGAAAGCCTCGCTCCGCGTGCCTTGCCCGTATTGATTCGTGGCGAGACCGGTAGCGGTAAAGAGCTGCTGGCGCGACATATTCATCGAGGCAGTGATCGCACGGGCTTGTTCGTATCGGTCAATTGCGGCGCGATCAGCCCCACTTACGCCGATGCCGAGTTGTTCGGTTATGCCGCCGGCAGCCACAGCGGCGCAGCGAGCAGCCGGGCTGGTTGGTTCGGCTCGGCCAATGGCGGCACCTTGTACCTGGACGAGATCGGCGATTTGCCGCTGCCGATCCAAGTGAAGTTGCTCGCGGCCTTGGAAAACCACGAAGTCACCCGCGTCGGAGCTCATCAGCCAAGCCCGGTGGATGTACGCCTGGTGGCCGCCACCAGCATCGACCTGGCCCAGGCTGTGGCCGTCGGCAAGTTTCATGAGCGTCTGTTTCATTACTTGAGTGAAGGGCAGTTGGAGCTGCCGGCGCTGCGCGAGCGGGTCGGGGATATTTTGTCGCTGTCTGAGTATTTTCTCGGTATCTACAGCCAGCGCCTTGACTTGCCCGTGCCGCTGATCAGCGACGCCGCCCAGCATGTGCTGGAACACCACACGTGGCCGGGCAATACCCGTGAACTGGAAAACGTCATTCACTTCGCCTTGCTGGTGAGCAGCGGCGATGAGATTTTGCCCGAGCATTTGAACCTGCCGGTGGCAGGTTCACCGCTGGAGCAGGTGCGACGGATCTATGCCAGTGCCAGCCCAGCCGAGCAGGAATCGCTGCGCAAATTCCTACATGAACAAAATGGAATATCAACGTGAATAAAAGATATTGTTCGGGAATAAAAAATCTAGGTATTGTCCCTTCCACGCCGCGATAGCACTTCGCTGGCACACCACAAAAAACGGTCGTCAGAGACGCCCCGGAATTTCGATAAGGACACTGCATGAAAAAGGTTCTGTTGTTTACCGCACTGGCGGCTGCCCTGACTGCCGGCTTCGCCCAGGCCAACGAGAAACTGGTGGTAGCCGCCACCCCGATCCCGCACGCCGAGATTCTCGAGCTGATCAAGCCGACCCTGGCCAAAGAAGGCGTGGACCTGGAAATCAAAGTCTTCACCGACTACGTGCAGCCTAACGTGCAAGTGGCTGAAAAACGCCTCGACGCCAACTACTTCCAGACCCTGCCGTACCTGGAAAACTTCAACAAGGGCAAGGGCACCAACCTGGTTACCGTGGTCGGTGTGCACGTTGAACCTTTCGGTGGTTACTCGAAAAAGATCAAGAATATTTCCGAGCTCAAGGATGGCGCCACCGTGGCTATTCCGAACGAGGGCTCCAACAGCGGCCGCGCCCTGTTGTTGCTGCAAAAGGCCGGTGTGATCACTCTGAAAGACCCGACCAACGCCTTGGCTACGCCGAAAGACATCGCCAGCAACCCGAAAAACCTGAAATTCAAAGAGCTGGAATCGGCCCTGCTGCCACGAGTGCTGGACCAGGTTGACCTCGACCTGATCAACACCAACTACGCCCTGGAAGCAGGCCTGAACCCGGCCAAGGACGCCCTGATCATCGAAGACGCCAAGTCGCCTTACGTGAACTTCCTGGTGGCTCGCCCGGACAACAAGGACAGCGACGCGATCCAGAAGCTGTCCAAGGCCCTGACCAGCCCGGAAGTCAAAGCCTTCATCGAGAAGAAGTACAACGGTGCGGTAGTGCCGGCGTTCTGATGTAACTCAAAACCCCCTTCAAGGTTTGAACGCCGACGGCTATTACAGCGTCGGCGTTTTTTTACGCCTGAACCTTGGAATGCGGTCAAAACTGTGGGAGCGGGCTTGCTCGCGAAAGCGGTCTACCAGTAACGGATGCGCTGACTGAGACACCGCTTTCGCGAGCAAGCCCGCTCCCACATTAGATTTGCGTAGGTTCACCTATTGGGTGAGTTGATCGCCCTGCGTAACGCCACCAACCATTTCACCAACTCCTGCGGATCAATCGGTTTCGCTTCGTTCATCGTTCATTCCCTCGAAACACAGACCCTTCAACCATAGCCTGCACCTGCCCACCCCGCGAATTCGGCGGTTATCTTTTTGGGTGATATCAATATGCTATTTAGGTATTTAAATTTTACTTTTTATACCTTTAAAGTTCGCGCTACCCGGCGTTACCCACGCCGGAACGGATTGCGCTCGCCGCCTTACCCCGCGGCGTCATGGACTCAAGATGACCTTCGATTTCGCATTTATCCTCAGCACCCTGCCGGCCTTTCTCAAGGCTGTGGGCGTGACGTTGCAAGTGGGCCTGATCGCCATTGCCACCTCCTTGCTGGTGGCGCTGATCAATGCCGCGCTGCTGGTGTTTCGCACGCCGTATCTGTCGCGCCTGGTGGCGCTGTACGTGGAGCTGGCGCGTAATACGCCGCTGTTGATCCAACTGTTTTTCGTCTACTTCGCGCTGCCGGCCCTGGGTTTGAATATCTCCGGGTTCTGGGCCGCGATTATCACCATGACCTTCCTTGGCGGCGCTTACCTCACCGAAGTGCTGCGCGCCGGGGTGGAAGCGGTGCCACTGGCGCAGATCGAGTCGGGCAAGTCCATCGGCCTGTCCGACTGGCAACTGCTGCGCCATGTGATCCTGCCCCAGGCCGGCATCCTCAGCCTGCCGGCGCTGTTCGCCAACTTTATCTTCCTGCTCAAGGAAACCACGGTGGTCTCCGCCGTGGCGGTGCCGGAGATTCTCTACACCACCAAGAGCTACATCGCTCTCTACTACAAGACCTACGAAATGCTCGCCGTGTTGACGTTGATTTGCGTGCTGCTGTTCCTGCCGTTGTCGCTGTTGCTCAGCCGCTTGGAAAGGAGGCTCCAGCATGGCCAGTTCGGGTCTTGAGTTGTTGTGGGTGTCGTTGCCGCAACTGGGCAAGGGCGCTGCGCAAACCCTGTCGATTTCTTTCTTGAGTATTGCGTTCAGCACCGTGGGCGGTGTGTTGTACGGCGTGCTACGTACCTTGAATAAGCGGCTGATCAACGCGGTGCTGCGGGTTTACCTGGAGCTGTTTCGCGCGATTCCGGTACTGGTGTGGTTGTACCTGCTGTTTTTCGGCTTGCCGATTTTCTTCGGCTTGAGTATTCCGAGCTTCTGGTGTGCGGTGCTGGTGCTGTCGTTGTGGGGCGCCAGTGAGGTCGGCGAAGTGGTGCGCGGCGCACTGCATTCGCTGCCCCGTGGCCAGCGCGAAGCAGGCTTGTCGATTGGCCTGTCCGACCCACAGTTGTACGGCTACGTGCTGCTGCCCCAGGCCCTCAAGCGCATGACCCCGCCGACCATCAACGTCTACACGCGCATCATCAAGACCAGCTCCCTGGCGGTGCTGATCGGCGTGGTGGATGTGATCAAGGTCGGTCAGCAAATCATCGAGCGCACCTACGAATCGGTATTGATCTACGGCGCGCTGTTCCTGTTTTTCTTCTTTATCTGCTACCCGTTGTCGGCCGCCTCCAAGGTGCTGGAACGGCGCTGGGCCCAAGCATGAGCGCATTGATCGAGTTCCAGGGTTTCAACAAATTCTTCGGCGAACAGCAGGTGCTCAAGGGCATCGACCTGAGTGTGCAAAGCGGCGAAGTAGTCGTGATCCTCGGCCCCAGTGGCTGTGGCAAAAGCACCTTGCTGCGTTGCCTCAACGGGCTGGAAGTCGCGCACAGCGGCAGCCTGCGTTTCGCCGGTAACGAGCTTTTGGACAAAAGCACCGACTGGCGCCAGGTACGCCAGGACATCGGCATGGTGTTCCAGAGCTACCACCTGTTCCCGCACATGAGTGTGCTCGACAACATCCTGCTCGGCCCGCTGAAGGTGCAAAAGCGCGACCCCCGTGAGGCCCGTGAGCAGGCAGAAAAACTCCTCGAGCGTGTGGGCCTGGCCGACAAGCGCGACGCCTTCCCACGCCAGCTCTCCGGCGGCCAGCAGCAACGCATCGCCATCGTCCGCTCGTTGTGCATGAACCCCCAGGTGATGCTGTTTGACGAAGTCACCGCCGCACTCGACCCGGAGATGGTCAAGGAGGTACTGGAGGTGATCCAGGGCCTGGCCCGCGATGGCATGACCCTGTTGATCGTCACCCACGAAATGGCCTTCGCCCGCGCCGTCGCCGACCGCGTGGTATTCATGGAGGCCGGTCGCATCCTCGAACACAACACCCCCGAGGCATTCTTTACGAACCCGCAGACCGCACGCGCGCAGCAGTTCCTGGAGAAGTTCTCCTTTGTTTCAACACTGCCCAAGAAAACCAAGGAACTGGAGCTGATATGAAAAAGTTACTGCTGCCACTGTTTGCCGTCGCCCTACTGGCCGGCTGCGATAAAAAGGCCGAAGAGCCCACCCAACCGGCGGCTGCCGCCGTAAGTTCCATCGATAAGATCAAGGCGCGGGACAAGCTGATCGTGGGTGTCTTCACCGACAAACCACCGTTCGGCTTTGTGAACGAAGCCGGTCGCTACGTCGGCTTCGATACCGACATCGGCCGACAATTTGCCAAGGACCTGCTGGGCGACGAAAACAAGGTTGAATTCGTTGCCGTGGAGCCGGCCAGCCGCATCCCATTCCTGCAAAGCGACAAGGTCGATTTGATCCTCGCCAACATGACCGTGACGCCTGAGCGCAAGGAAGCGGTGGACTTCACCAACCCCAACCTGAAAGTCGCGGTACAGGCCCTGGTGCCGAATGACGGCGCGGTAAAAAACCTGGATGACCTGGCGACCCGCACCACCATCGTCACCACTGGCACCACCGCCGACATCTGGCTGACCAAGAACCACCCGGACTGGAAGCTGCTCAAGTTCGAGAAAAACTCCGAGTCGCTGCAAGCGTTGTCGGCGGGTCGTGGTGACGCCTATGCCCAGGACAACCTGGTGCTGTTCAGCTGGGCCAAGCAGAACCCGGGCTACCGCGTGCTGGAAGAGAAACTTGGTGATGAAGCACCCATTGCCCCGGCGGTGAAGAAAGGCAATATCGAACTGCGCGACTGGGTGAATGCCGAGTTGGCGAAGCTGGGTGAGGAGAAGTTCTTGCTCAAGCTCTATGACCAATATGTGCGTAAAGAGCTGAGCGATGACACCAAGCCTGAGAGTGTGATTGTTGAAGGCGGGAAGTGGCAGGGCTGATTCCTGGTTCGTGTAGTGACTGAACTACCGCTTTCGCGAGCAAGCCCGCTCCCACATTTGACCGAGTTCCCTCTTTGGAATGCAGGCTAATGTGGGAGCGGGCTTGCTCGCGAAGAGGCCGGCACTGTCACCGCCTACTCCGGCCAATGCCAGGCGGGTGCATCCAGAATCCCTTGCCCAACTATCTGGGTCTCCCCCAACACCTTCTCCAACACAATCGAATTACACCCTTCATCCTGCTGCAACGCCGCAATCAAGCGACTGGCATGGGACACCACCCACACCTGGCAGTTATCCGACGCCTGGATAATCAAGCGCGCCAACGCTGGCAACAGGTCCGGATGCAGGCTGGTCTCGGGCTCGTTCAATACCATCATGGTCGGTGGCCGTGGCGTCAGCAGCGCGGCGATGAGCAGCAGATAGCGCAAGGTGCCGTCCGACAACTCCGCTGCCGACAAGGGGCGCAGCAGACCTTCCTGGTAAAACTCGATTGCAAAGCGTCCGCCCTGCAAGGGCTCGATGTTCAACCGTGCGCCGGGGAACGCATCGCCCACGGCGCGCTGCAACGCCTCGGGGTCGCCGATTTCGCGGATGGTCTGCAAGGCCGCGGCGAGGTCGCGGCCGTCGTGGTGCAGCACTGGCGTGCGCGTGCCCAATTGCGGTTGGCGCGCAGGCGCGTCTACGTCACTGCGAAAGTGGTCATAAAAGCGCCAGCCGCGAATGTTCTCCCGCAGCATCAACACCTCCGGCGAGCCTCGCAGGCTGCCCACCTGGTCGAACAGGCTGTGATAGGCGGGCGTGTGCTGGGCCAGGACATCCCAGCCACGACCGTCACGGGCCCGCACCATTGGGCCGGAGCGCTGCACGAGCAGGCTGGCGGGGCGATAGAGAGGGCCCGCCCAGATGCATTCCTTTTTCACCTCTGGGTCCAGCGAGAAATAACTGATGCCTGGCGAAGGCAGCCCCATGGAGATGGCGTAGCTGAAATCTTCCCCGGCAAAACCCAGCCGCAGGCGTTTGACGCTGTGGCGCGCAGTCGCCTGAATCGGCACATCGCCGTCACGCATGCGCCGGCTGATGGTCTCCGGCCCGGCCCAGAAGGTCGAATCCAGCCCGCCTTCACGGGCCAGGGCATTGATCACCCCACCCTGGGCGGTTTCCGCCAGCAGGCGCAGGGCGCGATACAGGTTGGACTTGCCGCTGCCATTGGGCCCGGTCACCAGATTCAACCGGTCCAGGGGCACCACCAATTTATTGATCGAGCGGTAATTGGCCACCGCGAGGGTTTTCAACATGTGCTTTTAGCCAGCGTGGGAACCATTGGAGTATGGGATCCTCCATGCAGATAAGGAACCCTGATCTAAGCTCACAGTCGCATACACACTTGCACATTGTGTCCCGCAAAAGGAGCCTGCATGGGCGGTCGCACTTCGATATTTATTTTCAGCCTTGGGCTCCTGGCGCTGCTCAGTGGCTGTGGCCAAGACAAAGCCGAGCCCAAGCAGCATTCCCGGGTGTTTGTGCAAACCGTGCAGTCAGCGGATTTTGCCGCGGCGGTAACGCTGACCGGGGATATCCAGGCGCGGGTGCAGACCGACCTGTCGTTTCGCGTGGGCGGCAAGATCATCCAGCGCATGGTGGACGTGGGCGACCGCGTGAGCGCCAAGCAAGTGCTGGCCAGGCTCGACCCCAAGGATTTGCAGACCAACGTCGATTCCGCCCAGGCCCAGGTCGTGGCCGAGCAGGCACGGGTCAAGCAGACCGCTGCGGCCTTTGTGCGCCAGGAAAAACTCCTGCCCAAAGGCTACACCAGCCGTAGCGAATACGACGCGGCCCAAGCCGCGTTGCGCAGCAGCCAAAGTGCCTTGGCCGCCGCCCAGGCGCAGTTGGCCAATGCCCGCGAACAGTTGGGCTACACCGCGTTGGTTGCCGATGCCCCAGGGATTATCACCGCGCGCCAGGCCGAAGTCGGCCAGGTGGTACAAGCCACCGTGCCGATCTTCAGCCTGGCCCGGGATGGTGAGCGCGACGCAGTGTTCAACGTCTATGAATCCCTGCTGGTGGAGCCGCCGCCGGATGCGCCAATCACTGTCAGCCTGCTGGATAACCCGAGCATCAAGGCGGTGGGCAAGGTCCGTGAAGTGACCCCAGCCGTGGCCGCCAATACCGGCACCCTCCAAGTGAAGATCGCCCTGCAAAGCCTGCCCAAAGGCATGGAGCTGGGGTCGGTAGTGAGCGCCACTGCCAATGGCCCGGCCAAGGCCAGCATCGAACTGCCTTGGTCGGCGTTGACCAAAGACCTCAGTGAACCTGCCGTGTGGCTGGTGGATGCCGACGGCAAGGCGCAACTGCATAAGGTCAGCGTGGCGCGTTACCTCACTGGCAAAGTGATTATTGGCGACGGCCTCAAGGGCGGTGAAAAGGTCGTGGTGGCCGGTGGGCAATTGCTGCACCCGGGCATGCAGGTCGAAATCGCCCAGCCAGGAGCCCAGCCATGAAGCACCTGACGGTTGTACTCGCTGCCAGCCTGCTGCTGATGGCCTGCTCCAAGGAAGAAACGCCGCCAGAACCGGTGCGCCCGGTGCTGTCCATGGAAGTGAAGGCTGAAGACCAGGAAAACCTCGGCCGCTTCGCTGGCACCATCCAGGCCCGCTATGAAAGCAACCTGGGGTTCCGTGTGTCCGGTCGCATCGCCCGCCGCGCCGTGGACGTGGGTGCCGAAGTGGAGAAGGGCGCGTTGCTTGCCGTACTCGACCCCACCGACCAGCAGAACCAGTTGCGCGCCGCCCAGGGCGACCTGGCTCGCGTGCAGGCGCAGTTCATCAACGCTCAGGCCAATGCGCGCCGGCAACAGGAGCTGTTCAACCGCGGTGTTGGCGCCCAGGCCCAACTGGATGTGGCCCAGACCGACCTGAAAACCACACAGGCGACCCTCGACCAGGCTCGTGCTTCGGTCAACCAAGCCAAGGATCAACTCAACTACGCCGAACTGCGCACCGATCACGCCGGCATCGTCACCGCCTGGAATGCCGAGGCCGGCCAGGTGGTCAGCGCCGGCCAGCAAGTGGTGACCCTGGCCCGCCCCGACATCAAGGAAGCAGTGATCGACTTGCCCGCCGGCCTGGCCGAGCGCCTGCCTGCGGATGTGGTGTTTCTGGTCGCCGGGCAACTTGACCCCAGCGTGCATACCACCGCCGTCGTGCGCGAGATCGAACCCCAGGCCCAAAGCGCCACGCGCACCCGCCGCGCGCGCCTGAGCCTGGCCGAAACACCGCCCGCGTTCCGCCTGGGCACGGCGATCAGCGTAACGTTGAGCACCGCCATCGCCCCACGCATCGAGCTGCCCCTGAGCGCGTTGCAGGAAGGCGACGGCAAGACCCGCATCTGGTTGCTCGACACACAGACCCAGACTGTACAGCCACGCGAGGTCACGGTGCTGAGCCGTAGCGCCAACAGTGTCTTGCTCAATGGCGGCGTCAAACCCGGCGAGCGTATTGTCACCGCCGGCGTGAACAGCCTGAAACCCGGGCAAAAAGTCAAAATCGACGAGGGCAGCCCGCGATGAAAGGGAGCTTCAACTTATCCGACTGGGCCCTCAAGCATCAGTCCTTCGTCTGGTACCTGATGTTCGTCGCGCTGCTGATGGGCGTGTTCTCGTACATGAACCTGGGCCGCGAGGAAGACCCCTCGTTCACCATCAAGACCATGGTCATCCAGACTCGCTGGCCGGGTGCGACCCAGGAAGAAACCCTCAAGCAGGTGACTGACCGCATCGAGAAAAAACTCGAAGAGCTGGACTCCCTCGACTACGTGAAAAGCTACACCCGACCGGGCGAGTCCACGGTATTCGTGTTCCTCAAGGACACCACCAGCGCCAAGGCCATCCCGGACATCTGGTACCAGGTACGCAAGAAGATCGACGACATTCGCGGCACCTTCCCCCAGGGCTTGCAGGGGCCGTCGTTCAACGATGAGTTCGGTGATGTGTTCGGCTCGGTGTACGCCTTTACCGGCGACGGCTTGTCGATGCGCCAATTGCGTGACTATGTGGAGCAGGTGCGCGCCGAGATTCGTGCGGTGCCAGGGCTGGGCAAGGTCGAGATGATCGGCCAGCAGGACGAAGTGATCTACCTGAATTTCTCCACGCGCAAGCTCGCGGCCTTGGGCATTGATCAGCGCCAAGTGGTGCAAAGCCTGCAATCGCAAAACGCCGTGACCCCCGCCGGGGTGATCGAGGCCGGGCCGGAGCGCATCTCCGTGCGCACCTCCGGGCAGTTCGCCTCGGAGAAAGACCTGGCCAACGTCAACCTGCGCCTCAATGACCGTTTCTACCGGTTGGCGGACATTGCTGATATCAGCCGTGGTTACGTCGATCCGGCGCGGCCGATGTTCCGTTTCAACGGCAAACCCGCCATTGGCTTGGCCATCGCCATGCAGAAGGGCGGCAATATCCAGTCGTTCGGCAAGGCCCTGCACCAACGCATGGACGAACTGACCGCCGACCTGCCGGTGGGCGTCGGCGTGCACAAGGTTTCCGACCAGGCCGAAGTGGTGGAAGAGGCCGTCGGCGGCTTTACCAGTGCGCTGTTCGAGGCGGTGATCATCGTGCTGGTGGTGAGTTTTATCAGCCTGGGTATGCGCGCGGGATTGGTGGTGGCGTGCTCGATTCCGCTGGTGCTGGCGCTGGTGTTCGTGTTCATGGAGTACAGCGGCATCACCATGCAGCGTGTGTCACTTGGCGCGTTGATCATCGCCCTCGGCTTGCTGGTGGATGACGCGATGATCACCGTAGAGATGATGATCACGCGCCTGGAAAAAGGCGAAACCAAGGAACAGGCGGCGACCTACGCCTACACCTCCACGGCGTTCCCGATGCTCACCGGCACCCTGGTGACTGTGGCCGGCTTCGTACCCATTGGCCTCAACGCCAGTTCGGCGGGTGAGTACACCTTTACGCTGTTCGCGGTGATCGCCGTGGCGATGCTGGTGTCGTGGGTGGTGGCGGTGCTGTTTGCGCCGGTGATCGGTGTGCATATCCTCAGCGCCAATGTGAAACCCCACAATGCCGAGCCGGGGCGCATTGGTCGTGCCTTCAACGGCGGCATGCTGTGGGCGATGCGCAACCGCTGGTGGGCCATCGGTATCACCGTGGGCCTGTTCGTGGCGTCGGTGTTTTCCATGCAATTTGTGCAGAACCAGTTCTTCCCGTCGTCGGATCGCCCGGAAATCCTCGTCGACCTCAACCTGCCGCAAAACGCCTCGATCAACGAGACGCGCAAAGCTGTCGACCGCCTTGAAGCGATCATCAAGGACGATCCGGATATAGCCCGTTGGAGTACCTATATCGGCCAGGGCGCGATCCGTTTTTACCTGCCGCTGGACCAGCAGTTGGAAAACCCGTACTACGCGCAGCTTGTCATTGTGAGTAAGGGCCTGGAAGAGCGCGGTGCCTTGATCGCCCGTCTGCAACAGCGCCTGCGCGATGATTTTGTCGGCATCGGCAGCTACGTGCAGCCGCTGGAAATGGGCCCGCCAGTGGGGCGGCCGATTCAGTACCGTGTGTCGGGCAAAGATATTGATCAGGTACGCAAGCACGCCATTGAGCTGGCAACCTTGCTCGACCAGAACACCCACTTGGGCGAGATCATCTACGACTGGAACGAACCGGGCAAAGTGCTGCGTGTCGATATCGCCCAGGACAAGGCGCGGCAACTGGGGCTGTCGTCGGAAGACGTGGCGCAATTGATGAACAGCGTGGTCAGCGGCGCCTCGGTGACCCAGGTGCACGATGATATCTACCTGATCAACGTGGTCGGCCGCGCCGAGGATGCCGAACGCGGCACCCCGGAGACCTTGCAGAACCTGCAGATCGTCACGCCCAACGGCACCTCGATTCCGCTGCTGGCATTCGCCACTGTGCGTTACGAACTGGAGCAGCCGCTGGTGTGGCGCCGCGATCGCAAACCGACGATTACCGTCAAGGCGGCGGTGCGCGATGAAATGCAGCCGACGGACTTGGTCAAGCAACTGGCACCGACCATCGAGCAATTCGGCGCTGACTTGCCAGTGGGCTACAAAGTCGCCACTGGCGGCACTGTGGAAGAAAGCGGCAAGGCCCAGGGGCCTATCGCCAAGGTGGTGCCGTTGATGCTGTTCCTGATGGCCACTTTCCTGATGATCCAGTTGCACAGCGTGCAGAAGATGTTCCTGGTGGCGAGCGTCGCGCCGCTGGGCCTCATCGGCGTGGTGCTGGCGTTGATTCCCACGGGCACACCCATGGGCTTTGTCGCGATCCTGGGTATCTTGGCGCTCATCGGCATCATCATCCGCAACTCGGTGATTCTGGTGACGCAGATCCACGAGTATGAAGTGGCTGGCTACACGCCGTGGGATGCGGTGGTGGAAGCCACCGAGCACCGCCGCCGGCCGATCCTGCTCACGGCTGCCGCAGCGAGCCTGGGCATGATCCCCATTGCCCGCGAAGTGTTCTGGGGGCCGATGGCCTACGCGATGATTGGCGGGATTATCATTGCGACGTTGCTGACGCTGCTGTTTTTGCCGGCCCTGTACGTAGCCTGGTACAAGATTCGTGAGCCGGAAAAACAATAGACCTGACCATCGGTGCCTTCTTGCAAGGATGTAAGAAGGTTCCTGGAAACACTTTCCCTACAGTCGACCGGTGTTAAGTGTTTTACCCTCCGGGCCTGATCTTGTTTGGAAGGCCCACGTCATGCGCCGCTTAGTGCTGGTTTTTTGCCTGTTGCTGTCTCCTCAACTCTTCGCCGGCACCGTGCTGGAAAATGCGCGGTGGCGCGTCGAACTCGACCCCGCCACGTTGGCGCTGCGCGTTACGCCCGCGGGCGAGGCCTCGGTGCAAGCCTCCAGCGGTGTGGCCGCACACGCCGTCGCCGATATGCAGGCCGATGCTGAACAGGCCTCTTGGCAATGGGACACCGGCGCCTACCACCTGACCGCCCGCCTTGAGCAGAGCGACCTCGCCCTGACCATCAACGCACGCGATCCGGGTGAGTTGCCCCTGTTACACCAACCTGCCGAGGCCATGGGCCAAGGCTTGATCTGGCCCTTGGCCGAAGGGCATTACGTGCCCGCCGGCAACGGCGTATGGAAGACCTTTTTGCTGGAGCAGGGCGAGGTCAACACCACGCAGGACCTCAGCCTGCCGCTATGGGGCGTGGATCACGGCAACTTTACCTTGAACTGGCTGCTGACCAACCCTTACAACAGCCGCTTGGAGTGGTCGGCCGACGGTGAAGGGCTGGCGCTTTCCTTGGCCCATGAATTCACCCGCCTCGAGCCTTCGGCGCCGATGACCTTGCGTCTGCACTTGGGCGCCGCCGACCCATTGGCCGGGGCTAAACGTTATCGTCAATGGTTAGTGGAGCAAGGGCGTTATGAGCCGTTGCTGGACAAGCTGCGCCAAACACCAGAGGCTGAAAAACTGCTGGGTGCCAGCCATGTCTACCTGTGGGGCAATGACCTGTTGGGGCTGGATGATGTGCGCGACTGGCCGCTGCTGTTGAAGTTGCTGCGCGGCCATGAACTCATGGGTTTGCTGGACAAAGAGGCAGCGCAGGTGCTGGCTCGAACTGGCACGTTGGACCGCTATCAAAAGACCGTGCTGTTGCGCGGCGTCAACTCGGCGATCAACAAAAAAGCCCGGCAAACCTGGCAGGCCACTGACGAGCCGGACATGCTCAAACTTGCCGAGGGTTATGGCGCATTGCGTCATAAACTGGCCACAGCGTTTGCCGGCGCCTTGCGTGACAACCCCGAAACCTGGGGCAGTACCCTGTCGGCCAAGACCCTCAAGTCGCTGCAAGACGCTGGGCTCCCGCGTCTGCTACTGACCCTGGGTGAAGGGTGGGAAGGTGGCCTCTGGCACCCCGAAGCGATTCAGGCGGGCGTCAACGCCGGCTACCTGATGGCGCCGTACGATTCCTATGAAACCGCGTTATCCACCACTGAAAACCCGGACTGGACCACTGCTCACCTTGGCGCCAAAGCCTATCGTGACTGCGCCATCGTGTTGAAAAACGGCACGCTCAAGACGGGTTTCCAGCAATCGGGCCACTACACCGACCCACGCTGCGTACGGCCACTGCTGGAGGCGCGAACCAAGGCAGTGCAAGCCAGGGCTGGGTTCAATGCGTGGTTCCTCGATGCCTACGCCACCAGCATGGTCTTCGACAGCTACCGTGACGGCGCCGCAATGACCCAGGCGCAAAACGCCGAAGGCAATATCGACGCTTCCCGCTGGCTCAACAGCGTACTCAAGCTGCCGGCGGGTTCCGAAGACGGCAACGCGATCACCGCTCAAGGCATCCTGTTCGCCCACGGTATGCAGACCCCAGTAATTGGCTGGGGCGACCATCAAATGACCAAGGACAAGCAGTCGCCCTATTACGTCGGCAACTGGTACCCGCCGGAGCAACCGACGGTGTTTTTCAAACCTGTGCCATTGAAAGAGCCGTTTCGCACGGTGTATTTCGAGCCGAGCATGCGCCTGCCGTTGTACCAGGCGGTGTTCCACGGTTCGGTCATCACCACCCACCATTGGCTGTTCGATAGCCTGAAATTGAGCAATGTGCAGGTTGAGAATGAGTTGACCCAACTGCTCTATAACGTGCCGCCGCTGTATCACCTCAGCGCTGCGACACTCAAGCAGCGTTTGCCGGTGATTCAACGCCAGGACCGGTTTTTCCGGCCGCTGCATCAGCGCTTGGCGACCCAGGCAATGACTGATTTTCGCTGGCTGACAGCGGACAAACAGGTGCAGGAAACCACCTTTGCCGACGGGACACGGTTGGTGGCGAATTTTTCGGCTGGGGAAAAACACGGGTATGCCGGGCACAGCGTGACGGCGTTGGTGGCGGGTGAAAAACCGGTGGTGTACCAGATGGATTAGTCGTGCCGGTGAGGCCTTCGCGAGCAAGCCCGCTCCCACATTTGGAATGCGTTCCCCTGTGGGAGCGGGCTTGCTCGCGAAGACGTCAGCCCAAACAACGCAGGTCTAAAGTTTGCGCCACACACTCGCCAACCAAGGCTGCTGCTCCCGCGGCAACCCAGCAGGCCGGTAGTAATGCTCCAGCTCTTCAAACCCCGCTTCAGTCAGCAGCGCCCGCCACGCCTGCAGGTCGTGATAGGCCCCATACCGTGGCCCATTCCAGCCTTCCTGGTTTTCGCCCCGAGGGTTGGAGCTGAACAGCACGCCCCCGGGCTTCAACGTGCCATGCAGTTGTTTGAGAATGCGCGGCAGTTCCTGCTTGGGAATATGAAACAGCACCGCATTGGCAAACACCCCATCGAAGCGCTCGGCGGGCAGGTCCAGCTTGAGAAAATCCTGCTGCAACACCTCACAGCCGCTGTCCTCCCGCGCCATTTGCGCGAAACGCTCAGAGCCATCGAGCCCCACGGCGATATGCCCCATGCGCGTGAAGGTCTGCAAATCCCGGCCCGGCCCGCAACCGAAATCCAGCACGGTAAAGGGCGCCGAGCTCTGGATATGCCGCAGCAGCGCGTCGATGTTCTGGCTCACATCGTGATCGCGGGTGCCGTCACGGAAGTCTTCGGCCACTTTGTTGTAATGGCCGAGGGTGGTGGCGGTGATTTGGTCGAGGTCGTCGGGGGCGAGTTTCATGGCGTGGCGCACCGCTGCGGTTGAGGTCGTCGGACTATACCTCAGGGCGCATCTCATGCCGTTGAAAGACGTGTAATCGGTGTAGGGTCTTTCATGGTGTTTGTCCCGTGGATATCTGACATACCGCGTTGCCAGACTCTGGGTAACATTCGGCCCTTAATTAATTAAAGAGGGCTGTAAATCCATGGAAGAGGAAAATCGTCCACTCGCAGGTAAGAAAGTCACTGCGAACAAGGTGGACCAATACGCCACGAAATTGAGCAACGGGCTGCTGTGGCTCAATGAGCGAGCCTGGCCACTGACGGTGGGGATCCTGTCGGTGGCGGGCTTGTATTTGTACCAGTACATCCAGGTTGAAAAGGTACCCCTGAGTATCTTGTCGGCGGCCGCGTTCACCGCATTGCCGGCCATGTTCGCCATGTTGGTGTTCGTGATCGGCATGATGGGCGCGTCGATCCTGATCCCCACGTTCATCTTGTTCAAGCGCTTGAACAGCACAGGCGTGCGCCTCAGTGATCAACTCAATCTAAGCCCGCTGTCGCCGCAAGTGACGGCCCAACACCGACGGTTATTGCTGCACTGGGCTGCCAGCCTGGTCGTCATGGGTATCTTCTGGATGTCCGCCGTGTACCTGTCGGTGAACGCCGAAAGTGGACCCTTGCTGACCATCAGCTGGATCGTGGCGATCGTGGTGGCGGTACTGGCCTATGTCGGCATCATCATTCGTGCCCGTCCCGCCCAGGTTGCACTGCGTGACCTGTCCGGCGAATTCTGGCTGGCCAGTGTCGGTGCCGGGGTCGTTCAGATGCTGGTGATCCTGATGGTGACGGTGCCGGTCTCCCGCGCCTTCCGCGAGTATTCCGACAGTGCAGTGCTCTTTGCACCGTTCATGTTTGCCGAACTGGTCGTGCTGTTCCTTGTCCAGGGGTGTGGCGCCTGTCTGGTGGTGTGCATGCGGGATCACAAGAACCCGGTTGCGTTCGCGTCACTGGCGGCCTTTGCGCTTATAGTTTTCCTGGGGCTGATCCCCTCGAGCGGGTCGAAATTGGGTGGGTTGCCGCTGCAAGGTTCCGCTTCGGGAGGGCGCGTTTGTACGCTGATGACCTGGACCGGTGAGGCCAAGGTTCCCCGCGTGCTGGTGGACGCCGATAACCCGCAGCGCAGCGTCAAGCTGCGGGTAATGGCCGACTCAGACGGCAGCTATATCGTGCGACCCTGGCAGGCCAAGGAAAAAACCATCACCTTCGTGCCACACGCCAGCGTCGCCCAGTTGGATGAGTGCCCGTGAGCTCAGCGCTTGTTCAACATCCGCGCCAACCGGTCCCCACCGAGCTGAATCACGGCGACCAAGACCACCAACAGCACAATCACCGTGAGCATGATCTGCGTGTCAAAACGCTGGTAGCCATAGCGGTAGGCAATATCGCCCAGCCCACCGGCACCAATTGCCCCGGCCATGGCCGATGAGTTGATCATGGTCACCAGGGTGATGGTGAAGCCGCCGACGATCCCCGGCAGCGCTTCCGGCAACAGCACATGCCAGATGATGTGCCAGCGTCGGCAGCCCATGGCTTGCGCGGCTTCGATCAGGCCGTGGTCGACCTCGCGCAGGCTGACTTCGGCGATGCGTGCAAAGAACGGCGTGGCGGCGATGGTCAGCGGCACCACGGCTGCCCACACGCCATAGGTGGTGCCGACGATCAGCCGGGTAAACGGGATCAGCGCCACCATCAGGATCAGGAATGGAATGGAGCGAAACAAATTCACGAACGCCCCCAGCGCGCGGTTAAGGACCGGCGCCTGATAGATGCCGCCCTTGTCGCTGGTGACCAGGAACACCGCCAGCGGAATCCCCACCAGCAATGCGATCAGCGACGACACGCCGACCATCAACAAGGTGTCGATGGCGCCCTGCACTAAACGATCAAACCACATAACCGAGCACCTCCACCTGTTGCGCCCAACGCCCGGCGCGATTGCGCAACTCTTCGGCGTTGTGCGGCGAGTCATTCACCGCCAGCAGCAATTGCCCCAGGGCATGCCCCTGGATGCGTTCCACACCGCCTTGCAGCAAGCGCACGCGCCCGCCGAGGGCGCTGAACAGCGCGGCGAGGTCCGGCTCGTCGGTATCGCTGCCGGTGAACTGCAAGCGCAGCACCAATGCCGCGTCGGCCGAGGTTTGGGCGGGTTGCAGACGATTTTGCAGCTCGGGCGGCAAGCCGTGTTGCAGTGGTGCGAGCAGGGTCTTGCTGACCTCATGCCGGGGGTTGCCGAACACTTGCCACACCGGGCCTTGCTCGACGATTTGCCCGTGTTCCAGCACCACCACGCGGTCGCAGATTTCGCGGATCACTGCCATCTCATGGGTGATCAACACGATGGTGAGGCCCAGGCGTTGGTTGATCTCGCGCAGCAGGGCGAGAATCGACTGGGTGGTTTCCGGGTCGAGGGCCGAGGTGGCCTCGTCGCACAGCAGAATCTCGGGGTCGTGAACCAGTGAACGGGCGATGCCGACACGCTGTTTCTGCCCGCCGGAGAGCTGCGCCGGATACGCCGCGTGCTTGTCCTGCAAACCCACCAGTTCCAGCAGCTCACGCACCTTTTGCTCGCGCTGGGGCTTGGGTACGCCGGCAACCTTGAGCGGCAACTCGACGTTCTGCCACACGGTCTTGGCCGACATCAGGTTGAAGTGCTGGAAGATCATGCCAATGCGACGTCGCAGCGCCACCAGGTGGTCTTCATCGAAGCTGCCGATGTCCACTTGATCGATCAGCACCCGCCCACTGCTGGGTTGCTCGAGGCGGTTGATGGTGCGAATCAGCGACGACTTGCCGGCGCCGCTGCGGCCGATGATGCCGAACACCTCGCCGCGCTGGATCGCCAGGTCGATGCCTTGCAGGGCGTGCACTGTGCCGTCGTAGGTCTTGCCCAGGTTGATGAAACGCACATGGGCGCGGTTGAGATCCGGGTGCAGTTCAGTCTGCTCGGCGTCCCTGAGCGTATTACCCAGGTCGCGCAGTTGGGCATTGGCGGCGGTCATTTTTTGTCGTCCCAGCCCACTTGGTAGAGCTTGCCAAGGGATTTATCCAGAGCGGCGCGCACTACCGGCGAGTGCTGGTAGATATCGACGAACTTGATCACCCGAGGATCGGTTTTGCTCTTGGGCTGGATCACGAACTGAATCACGTATTCCGGGTGGTCGAGGCCGTCGAACAGCAGCGCCGACTCTGCATCGAAGGTCTTGGACAGGCGGATATACGCCGGGTAGCCCTGCACCAGGTCGGCGTCGTCATAGGCGCGGACCAGTTGCACGGCTTCTACTTGCAGGATCTTGATCTTTTTCGGGTTGGCGATGATGTCTTCTTCGGTGGCCTTGTAGCCTACGCCCGGCTTGAGGGTGATCAGCCCCGCCTTGGCCAACAGTTGCAGGCCACGGCCGCTGTTGATCGGGTCGTTGGCAATCGCCACGCTGGCGCCCTCGGGCAGATCGTTGATGGCTTTGTACTTTTTCGAGTACAGCCCGATGTTATTGATGATGCCCGGCGCGTAGGGCACCAGGTCAAAACCGGCGGCGGCCTTGGCGTTTTCCAGGAAGGGAATGTGCTGGAAATAATTCACGTCGATATCGCCGGCAGCGAGGCTGACGTTGGGGGCGATCCAGTCGGTGAATTCCACCAGCTCGACTTTCAGGCCCTGTTTTCCGGCTTCGGCGACAGCGGCTTCCAGGGGAATGGCGAAGGCGGCGGTGGTGCCGATTTTCAGCGGCGCGTCGGCGCCGAATACCGCTGTGCTGAATAACCCGAAGGCCAGGGCCAGTGCTTTGACTGGGTGGGTGAGCAGGGTCTTTTTCATAATCAATTTCCAGTCATAAGGTGTTGGTACAAACAATGAAGATTCAATGTGGGAGGGGGCGGTAGGTGGAGCCGGTGTGTTGTTCGGGCAGGCGGGCGGTGCCTTGGAAGACTTTTTCGCGCAAGGTGCCGGTCTCATAGGCGGTCTTGTAGGACCCACGCTTCTGCAACTCCGGTATCACCAGGTCGATGAAATCCACATAGCTCTCCGGCGTCACAATGCGCGTCAGGTTGAAACCATCCAGCCCGGTTTCGCTGATCCAGGATTCCAGCTCATCGGCGACGTGTTCGGGTGAGCCGACCAAGGTGATATAGCGACCGCCAAGGGCGTGCTGCTCGAGCAATTTGCGCCGGGTCCAGTCGTTGTTTTGCAGGTTCTTGGTGGCCGACTGGATCGCGTTGCTCTTCACGTACTGGATCGGCTCATCCAAGGCGTACTGGGCAAAATCAATTGCCGTCGAGGCCGAAAAATGCGCCACACCGGCTTCCGCGCTGGCGTAGCTGAGGTACTCGGCGTGCTTGCGCCAGGCCAACTCTTCGGTGGCGCCAACGATGACGTTGAGGCCCATGAATACCTTGATGTCCTGCGGGTTGCGCCCGGCTTCCACTGCGCTGGCACGCACCTTGTCCACCTGGAGCTTGGTCGCGGCCTTGTTCTGCCCGCTGATAAACACGCACTCGGCATGCCGCCCGGCGAACAGCAGGCCACGCTCGGAACTGCCGGCCTGGAACAGCACCGGCGTACGTTGCGGTGACGGCTCGCAGAGGTGATAGCCCTCCACCTGATAGAACTCGCCGTGATGCTCGACCTTGTGCACCTTGCCCGGTTGCGCGTACACCCGCGCCTGGGGATCGTTGAGCACCGCATCGTCTTCCCAACTGCCTTCCCAGAGCTTGTACAGCACCTCCAGGTATTCATCGGCCTGGTCGTAGCGTCGGTCATGCTCGACCTGTTCGGTGAGCCCCATGGCCTTGGCGGCGCTGTCGAGGTAGCCGGTGACGATGTTCCAGCCGACCCGGCCACGGCTCAGGTGGTCCAGCGTGGACATGCGTCGGGCGAACAGATAGGGCGGCTCGTAGGTCAGGTTGGCGGTGAGGCCGAAGCCCAGGTTCCGGGTAACGGCGGCCATGGCCGAGACCAGCAGCAACGGGTCGTTGACCGGCAGCTGGATCGACTCCTTGAGCGGCACATCAATGGAATTCTGGTACACGTCGTAGACACCGACGATGTCGGCGATAAACAAACCATCGAACAGCCCGCGCTCGAGAATTTGCGCCAGCTCGGTCCAGTATTCGAGGGTCTTGTACTGGGTCGAGTTATCCCGTGGGTGCGTCCACAAGCCGTGGTTGATATGCCCGATGCAGTTCATGTTGAAGGCATTGAGCAGGATCTTCTTTTTGCTCATCAGATGGTCCCCCGCAGCGGCGGGTTTTCATCGTTGAGGTAGTAGTTGCCTACCGCGTGATACTTCCAGCGTACCGGGTCGTGCAACGTGTGCACCCGGGCGTTGCGCCAGTGGCGGTCCAGGCCATGTTCGGCCAGGGTCGCCTGGCTGCCCGCGAGCTCGAACAAGGTGCTGCCGGCTGCCAGGGAAATCTCGGTGCTCAAGGCCCGCACTTCGGCCACGGCGATGGACGCAGCGGCGACGGTCTGGGCATTGCTGTCGGCCTGGGCACGGTCGAGGAATTCGCCTGAGCGCTCCAGCAACGCCTCGGCGGCGTGCAGGCGAATGCTCAGGTGGCCGAAGCTCTTGAGGGTCAGCGGGTCTTCGGTGGCGTTGTCGTTGCCCGAATCGATCCACGGGCGGGTCTTGGTGCGCACAAAATGCAATGCATCTTCGAAGGCGGCGCGGGCGATGCCGGTGTCGATGGCGGCATGAAGGATCTGCGCCAGCGGGCCAACGGTGGTCGGGCGTTCGAAGGCGCTCTGGAACGGGATCACGTCCTGCGCTGCAACCCACACGTTGTCGAACACCACCGAGCCGCTGCCAGTGGTGCGCTGACCGAAGCCGCTCCAGTCGTCAATCACCGTCAGGCCCGTGCTGTCGTGGGGCACGAAGGCCAGTTGCTGGATGCCATTTTCATCCACCACCGAGGTGGGGATGCGTTGGGCATAGAGCGCGCCCGTGGCGTAGAACTTGCGCCCGTTGATGCGAAAACCATTGCCATCGCGGGTGAGGCTGGTCACGCGGTCATGGGCGGTCTTGGTGCCCAGTTCCGCCAAGGCATTGCCAAAGCGCTGGCCGGCCAGCACCTCGGCATACAGGCGTTGCTGCTGTTCGGGGCTGCCGTTTACGCGCAGCACTTCGAGGGCGTAGAAATGGTTTTGCGGGATCTGGCCCAAAGAGCCATCGGCCTCGGCGATCAGGGCGATGACTTTGGCCAGGGTGACGTTGGAGACACCCGCGCCACCGTAGGCCTTGGGCACGCTGATGCCCCACAGGCCGGAGCGGGAAAACACGTCCAGCTCGGGCAACGGCAGGCGGCGTTCACGGTCGCGCTGGGCGCTGTCGCGGCGCAAGTCGTCGGCCAGGTCGCTGGCGACAATGAGGGCTTGTTCATCGCTGGTGATGACCGCGACGTGGTGAGAAAGGGTCATGAGTTTCTCCAGAAGCTCGTGGAATAAGTGTTCTGGTCGGTTAAATCCAGGAGTGACGAGCAGGTAAAGTGCCGTTCAGTCGATAGGCACCGATAGCGTGATACTTCCAGCGCACCGGGTCGTGCAGGGTGTGTACCCGGGCGTTGCGCCAGTGCCGGTCGAGGTTGAATTCGGCCAGGGTGGCGCGGCTGCCGGCCAGCTCGAAGAGCTTCTCAGTGACCTGCAACGACACTTCGGTGGTCAGCACCTTGGCCTCGGCCACGGCAATCGAAGCGCGTGCGGCGGACTGCGCGGTGATCGGTGCGGCGCTGACCTGGTCGAGCACCTGGCCGGCCTTGCGCAGCAGTACTTCGGCGGCGTGCAGTTCGATCTTCAGCTTGCCGATATCGGCGATCACATACAGGTCGTCGCTAGCCCGCTCGACCTTGGCGTCGATCCAGGGGCGTGAGCGTTCGCGTACGAAGGCGATAGTGTCGTCAAGGGCGCCACGGGCGATGCCGGCGTCGATGGCCGCCTGGATCAGTTGCGACACGGCACCCTGGATATTCGGGCTTTCGCCCAGGCGCCAGTTGTCGATGACCAACTCCGGGTCCACCGGCACCCGGTCCAGCAATACGGTGCCGCTGGCGGTGGTGCGTTGGCCAAAGCCCGACCAGTCGTCCACGATGCGCAGCCCTTCGCTGCCACGCCGCACAAAGGCCATGACTTGCTTGCCGTCATCGTTCAGCGCCTTCACCGCCACCCAGTGGGCAAACAGTGCGCCTGTGGAGTAGAACTTCTGGCCGCTGACCACGAACCCATCGCCTTCGGCCGTGAGGCGAGCCTTGAGCTCCAGGGTATTTTTGGTGCCGCGTTCCGGGCCGCCGTTGCCGATGCGCCAGCCGTCGAGCACGCTCTGGAACAGCTGCTTTTTCTGGCGCTCGGTGGCGGTGCCCTGCAACAGGTGCAGGATGCCGAAATGGTTTTGTGGAATCTGCCCGAGGGCCGGGTCGGCTGCGCTGATGATCGCGAAGACTTCGGCCAGGGTCACAAACGACACTTGCGGGCCGCCGTATTCGCGAGGGATGGAAATACTGCCCAAGCCGCTTCGGGTGAATTGCTCCAGCTGTGCCCATGGCAGTTTGCGTTGCTGGTCGCGCTTGGCGGCTTGCAAGCGTGCCGCCTGTGCCAGCTCATGGGCGGCGCTCAACGCCTGGGCGTCGTCGCGCAGCACCGTGGCCGGCAACAACAGGGGAGCTATGTCCAGATCACTCTGGGGGGGTGTTAGAGCCAAGTTAGACATCAGCGCCGCTCCTTGGCTGCACGCAATGCCCTGGCGTTGTGCACCGGGGTAATTCTGACCATACCGACCTCGCATTCAATGAAATGAAAACAGAAAAATCAGGAATGTCCGGTGGTCCGGTGCATATACCCTAAGCGTGTTTATTTTTTAAATAAACTAACTTTTAGGAATATGCATAGAAGGGCTGTCACCCCGGCTCACAGGGTGAACCGAAGCGACGCGGTTGATAGCCCGTCGCAGGCGTTGCCTGGCTGGCGGGTGCTGCTGACGCGCAGGCGGCGATGCGCAAGGTGCGGGAGGGCGCCCAGCGTGAATTATTCCCGACACGATCAAGAATGCAGTACGTGACGTCCAACCGGCAGTCGTCGCCGGCTTCGATAATGACGTGGGGCGGCACCCACACCTGTACCGCCATGCCGACGCTTTTGGCTTGGATTTTCGGCAGGTCCAGGCGTACATCGCCCCAGCGCAAGGTAATGGCATCGCCTGAGCTCATGTTCAGGTAAGGCTCGATGGTCAGCGGAATGCCGCGTCGTACCTGGCTGCTGTTGACGCCGTAGCGGCGGATCGTCTCGGGCAGGTCGACGGGGGCCAGATGCTGGTTTTCATCGCTGCTGTCATTGTTGAGGCGAGGCGAGGGTTGGCCGCCGGGGTAGTTGGTCTTGACCCGCACCAAGGTGACAGCCGAGCGCATAGGGCCATGGCCGATTTGCAGGACTTGGTAATGGACGCGCGCCGGACCGTCCTGCACAAAGCTTTCTGGCACGCACAGGTGGGTGAACGTGCCGATCTTGCAAGCCGTCACCTTGCGCGAGGCGGCAAAGCAGTTGTTCCAGAACAGTTCGATCAGGTCGCCTTCTTCCATGCCCGGGTAGGGAGAAATATCGACCTGCAAGTGTGTGGAGGCCAGGGCGCTGATGCCGTTTCCAATCGCCTGGGGCAATTTGGGGGCAGTGAGCATGGCCGGGGGTTGTGTGTGTGTCATAGGTACTCTCCTTGATGCAGCCAGCAGCAATCGTTCCGAACCCTCGGCGCACAGGCGCGAGGCGTTTCGAAAGGCACGATTCAGTCAATAGCCGGGATGGGATCCAATCCTCAAGGCGCTAGATAAGAGGGTTGGCCAAGGAGCGTCAATGGAGGCAAAAGGCTAAACGGCGAGTTTGAAGATATTCAGACGGGTCTGACGGGGAGGGGGATTTTAAGGGGGTTATGGCGGGGTGTTTTACGCGCTGGAACGGCAACCTCTTGTAGGAGCGAGCTTGCTCGCGAAGAACGTTAACGATAACGCGGTGAATCAGATTTACCGTGTCGCCTGGGCGTTTTTCGCGAGCAAGCTCGCTCCTACAGAGGGTGGGGGGTCAGTGGGCGAGGAATTTGCTGAGGAACTGCCGGGTGCGTTCTTCCTTGGGGTTGGCGAACAACGCCTTGGCTTCGCCTTGTTCGACGATCACGCCCTTGTCGAAAAAGATCACCCGGTTGGCCACATCCCGGGCGAAGCTCATCTCGTGGGTGACGATGACCATGGTGCGGTTTTCCTCGGCCAGGCTGCGGATGGTCGACAGCACTTCGCCTACCAGCTCTGGGTCGAGGGCGGAGGTGGGTTCGTCGAATAGAATCACCTCCGGCTCCATGGCCAGCGCCCGGGCAATCGCCACGCGCTGTTGCTGGCCGCCAGACAGCCGCCTCGGATAGGACGCTTCCTTGCCCGCCAGGCCGACCCTGGCCAGCAGCTTGCGACCCAACTCGGTCGCCGCCTCGCGTGGCATCTTCTTGACCACGATCGGGCCTTCGATAACGTTTTCCAGCGCGGTGCGGTGAGGGAACAGGTTGAAGTTCTGGAACACAAAGCCCACGTGCTGGCGCAGGCGCCGCACCAGGCCCTGTTGCTGGTTGAGCGGCTTGCTGCTGTCGATCTCGATGTCACCCACCTTGATGCGGCCGCTGGTAGGTTCTTCGAGGAAATTCAGGCAGCGCAGGAAGGTGGTCTTGCCCGAACCGCTGGGGCCGATGATGGCGACGACTTCGCCTTCCTTGACCTCAAGGTCGATGCCGTTGAGCACCACCTGACCGTTGAATTGTTTGGTCAGTTTTTCAACCACGATCATGCTTCAAGACTCCAGGTCATGCCGGTTGACCCGGTCTTCCAGACGATTTTGCAGATGCGCCAGGATGCTCGCCAGGATCCAGTAGATCAGGGCTGCGGACAGATACATGGTGAAAATTTCGAAGGTACGCGCCGACACCAGTTGGGCCTGGCGGAACAGCTCTGGCACCTGGATAGTGGCGGCCAGCGCGGTGTCTTTGACCAACGAGATAAAGCTGTTGCCCAGGGGCGGCAAAGCCGTGCGCATGGCCTGCGGCAGGATGGCCCGGCGCAGGGTCTGTGCGCGGGTCATGCCGATGCTGGCGGCGGCTTCCCACTGCCCACGCTCGATGGACGCGATGGCGGCCCGCAGGATCTCACAGGCGTAGGCGGCCATATTCAGCGAAAAGCCGATCATGGCCGCCGGAATCGGATCCAGCTCGATGCCCACTTGCGGCAAGCCGTAGTAGATCAGGAACAGCTGCACCAGCAAGGGCGTACCGCGAAAGAACGACACGTAGACCCGGGCAGTCCAACTCAGCAGTTTGAAGCGCGACAAACGCATCAACGCCAGGCCGAAGCCCAACAGCAAGCCGAAAAACATCCCGCCAAGGCTGAGAATCACCGTGTAGTACGCGCCCTTGAGCAGAAAGGGCGCGGAGTCCAGCGCGAGTTGGAAACCTGCTTCCATTACTGAGTGACGTCAGCGTTGAAGTACTTCTCGGACAGCTTCTTCAAGGTGCCGTCGGCGCGCAGTTTGTCGAGGGCCTTGTTCACCGCGTCGAGCAGTTCAGGCTCGCCTTTGCGCAGGGCGATACCGGCTTCCTGGCGGGAGAAGGCGTCACCGGCAGCGGCGGTGTCGGGTGCTTTCTTGGCGTATTCCAGGGCGGCCAGGCGGTCGATCAGGATCGCGTCGATACGGCCGATGCGCAGGTCCTGGAACTTGGTCGGGTCATCGTTATAGGTCTTGATGATGGCTTTAGGCTGGTTGTCCTTGAGCCATTGTTCGTAGTTGGTGCCCAGGCCCACGCCGATTTTCTTGCCGGCCAGGTCGTCGGCGGTCTTGATGGTGTCGACGTTCTTCTTCAGCACCAACGCCTGAATACCGGAGACGGTGTAAGGCTTGGAGAAGTCGTACTTTTTCTTGCGTTCTTCGGAGATGGTCACTTGATTGACCACGGCGTCCAGGCGCTTGGATTCCAGGGCGGCGAGGATGCCGTCCCATGGCGTGGCTTGCAGCTTGACCTTGACGCCCAGTTCCTTGGCCAGCGCTTCGGACAACTCCACCTCGAAGCCGCTGAGCTTGCCGCTTTCATCGACGAAGCTGAACGGTGGGTAGGTGCCTTCCAGGCCGATCTTGATCTCGCCGGCCTTCTTGATGTTGTCCAGCTGCTCGCCGGCAACCGCCTGGCCCAGCCAGCCGGCGCCAAGCGCCAGGCCCAATGTGCCGACCAGCAGCGTGCGACGTAATACAGAAATAGTCATGGAGAGCCCCTGTGTTTTTATGGTGAGCGAAGCAAGTGACGCGGTAGTCGTATCCTGCCTTAAAGCGCGGTGCGCGTCTTCGCCTGCGGCGCGATGATAAAGCCGGTTTTTAAGACTTGAAAATAATATAAATCTAATTTCATATTCATTTAAGGAATATGCCGCAGGTTTATTGTGGGAGCGAGCAATCCCGCTCCCACACATTCAGTTGAAAGCCGAGTCATAGGCAAACAACGCCGGCGCCCCACCGGTATGCAGGAAGATAATCGGCCCATCCGCAAATCGCTGGCGCCCGATGCCATCCAGCAAACCGGCCATGGCCTTGCCCGTATAGACAGGGTCCAGCAGCAGACCTTCCTGGCTGGCCAAAAGTTTGATCGCGGAGAGGGTGCCGGCGTTGGGCTCGCCATAACGGGGGCCGAAATATTCGTCCCACAAGGTCACCTTGAAGGCGTCGGGAATCTCCATACCCAGCAACTCGGCGGTGCGTTCGGCCAGGCCCTGCACTTTGGGGAACTGCGCTTCTTCGGTGCGCGACACGGTAATACCGATCACCGGCAACTGCGGCAGCACTTCGCTCAAGGCCAACGCCAGGCCGCTGTGGGTACCGGCGCTGCCGGAGGCGAGCACCACGGCGGCGAATTCAATGCCACTATCTTCAACCTGCCCGGCCAGCTCCAACCCGGCACGCACGTAGCCCAACGCACCGAGGGCATTGGAGCCGCCGATGGGCACCAGGTACGGCTTCTTGCCATTGCTGCGCAAGCGGTCGGCGAGGGCGTTGAGTTGGTCATCGGCGTTGTCAAGGTTCTCCACCAGCTCGACTTTGGCGTCGAACAGGTCCAGCAGCAGGCGGTTGCCGTTGCCAAGGTAGTTGGGGTCTTCGGTACCGGTGGGGTTTTCTAGCAGGGCGACGCAGCCCAGGCCAAGTTTGGCGGCGAGCGCGGCGGTCTGGCGTACGTGATTGGACTGTAATGCGCCAGCGGTTACCAGGGTGTCGGCGCCCTGGGCAATGGCGTCAGCCGCCAGGTATTCAAGTTTGCGCAGCTTGTTGCCACCCATGGCCAGCGGCGTGGTGTCATCGCGTTTGACGTAGATGTCCCTGCCCAGCCAGGCCGACAGCCGCTCGAGTTTTTCCAGGGCGGTGGCGCCACCCAGCAGTTCCAGACGGTTAAAGCGGTCGAGCTGTTGTTTGATCATGGTTATGCACGGTGACTAAGTGATTGAGGGACTATAGGCAGGCACTTTTCATCGGGCAACCGTCAATCGCTTATACCGGATAGTTCTTAGGCTCATACCATTGGTTCTTAAGAGCTGCCAGGCTGCATACCGTAAAGTGATGGCCATTTCGTCAGGAGTGAATACCGTGAGTGAGCGTTCCAGTCATTGGCAATTGCAGACCATCGTCAGCCAGCTGCGCGGCGCCCGCGACCAGTGGCGAACGCGTAACGGTCGCTTGAGTGGCGAGCATGGTGGTCGCGAGTTGCCGTCCCGCGAGGCGGTGGCGCAGATCCTTGAAGCCTTGTGCGGCGCATTGTTCCCGATGCGCCTGGGCCCGGTGGACCTGCGCGAAGAAAGCGAAGACTTCTACGTAGGGCACACCCTCGACGTGGCGCTCAACGCCTTGCTCGCTCAAGCGCGCCTTGAGTTGCGCTACGCCGCACGCCAGGGCGGTGAGGACGACAGCGGGGTGGATGCCCACGCCATCCGCCTGATCCAGGATTTTGCCTTGGCCTTGCCCTCCCTGCGCAGCCTGTTGGATACCGACGTACTGGCGGCCTATCACGGCGATCCGGCCGCCCGCAGTGTGGATGAAGTGCTGCTGTGCTACCCGGGCATCCTGGCGGTGATCCATCATCGCCTGGCTCACCACCTGTACCGTGCGGGTTTGCCGCTGTTGGCGCGGATCAGTGCGGAGATTGCCCATTCGGCCACCGGCATCGATATCCACCCGGGCGCGCAGATCGGCCCGAGCTTCTTTATCGACCACGGCACGGGCGTGGTGATTGGCGAGACGGCGATCATCGGCGAGCGGGTGCGCATCTACCAGGCCGTGACACTGGGCGCCAAGCGCTTCCCGGCGGACGAAGACGGGCAGTTGCAGAAAGGCCATCCGCGCCACCCTATCGTTGAGGATGACGTGGTGATTTATGCCGGGGCGACGATCCTGGGGCGGATAACCATCGGCCAGGGTTCGACCATTGGCGGTAATGTGTGGCTGACCCGCAGCGTGCCGGCGGGGGCGAATATTACCCAGGCGAATCTGCAGCATGATGATGGGGCGCAAAAATAGTGCAGGTCTTGGAAATCACACAAAACCCTGTGGGAGGGGGCTTGCTCCCGATAGCGGAGTGTCAGTCAAAAATGAATTGGCTGAACCACCGCCATCGGGGGCAAGCCCCCTCCCACATTTGACTGCATTCCAAATTTGAACCGTATTTCAGTCAGTAATCGCTGAACGATTTGTCTCCTACACCCGTCATACCAATCCTTGAGCTAGTGTAGGAATTACCTACCACTCAGCCCTGCGATTAGTCCCAGACCGCCTATCCATGTTTAACTTGAATGTTCGTTCAAGTTAAACCGGTGGTTCGCTGCCCGCTCACAACAGGAGGCTTACCTTTGCTGAGTCCGTTATTTACAGCCACATCTCACACCCCAGGGGTGCATCGTTCATGAGTGCATCGTCCACCCCATCCAGCGGCATGGTGCGCATGAATGCGCCCGTTTTCTACTTTGCCGCGACTTTTATCCTGCTGTTTGGCATTACCGTCATCGCTATCCCGCAACAGGCCGGTGCCTGGCTGTTGGCAGCGCAAAACTGGGCGGCCAATACGGTCGGCTGGTACTACATGCTGGCGATGACCCTGTATCTGGTCTTCGTGGTGGTCACCGCGCTATCGGGCTACGGCAAGATAAAACTCGGTGCCGACCACGACGAGCCCGAATTCAGTTACCTGTCCTGGGCCGGCATGCTGTTCGCCGCCGGGATCAGCATCACGCTGTTTTTCTTCTGCGTCTCGGAGCCGTTGACCCACTTGGTGCAACCGCCCCAGGGCGAAGCAATGAACGCCGATGCGGCGCGCCAGGCCATGCAGGTATTGTTCCTGCACTGGGGCCTGCATGGCTGGGGCGTGTTCGCGTTTGTCGGCATGGCCCTGGCGTATTTCGCCTATCGGCATAACCTGCCGCTGGCGTTGCGTTCAGCGCTGTACCCGCTGATCGGCAAGCGCATCAACGGGCCTATCGGTTACGCGGTGGATGGCTTCGGCATCATCGCCACGGTATTCGGCCTGGGCGCCGACATGGGCTTTGGCGTGTTGCACCTCAACTCCGGCCTGGACTACCTGTTTGGCATTGCCCATACCCAGTGGATTCAGGTGGGCCTGATCACCCTGATGATGGGCGCGGCGATCATCGTTGCCGTAGCCGGTGTCGACAAGGGTGTGCGGGTGATGTCCGACATCAACATGCTGCTGGCCTGTGCGCTGCTGCTGTTTGTGTTGTTTGCCGGGCCTACCCAGCACTTGCTCAACACCTTGATCCAGAACATCGGTGACTACCTGGGCGCATTGCCCACCAAGAGTTTCGATGTGTACGCCTACGACAAGCCGAGCGACTGGCTGGGTGGCTGGACAGTGTTCTACTGGGCCTGGTGGATTGCATGGTCGCCGTTCGTGGGCTTGTTCATCGCCCGTATTTCCCGTGGCCGGACCATCCGCGAATTTGTGTTCGGCGTGCTGTTGATCCCGTTGGGCTTCACCCTGGCGTGGATGTCGATCTTCGGTAACAGCGCCATCGACCAGGTGCTCAACCATGGCATGGCCGCACTGGGCCAGTCGGCCATCGATGATCCGTCGATGAGCCTCTACCTGCTGCTGGAAACCTACCCATGGAGCAAGACCGTTATTGCGGTCACTGTGTTTATCAGCTTTGTGTTCTTTGTGACCTCGGCTGATTCGGGCACCGTTGTCCTGTCCACGCTGTCGTCCAAAGGCGGCAACGCCGATGAAGACGGGCCGAAGTGGCTGCGGGTGTTCTGGGGCGCGATGACGGCACTGGTCACCAGTGCGTTGTTGTTTGCCGGTAGCATCGATTCGCTGAAATCGGCGGTGGTGCTGACCTCGCTGCCGTTCTCGTTGATCCTGTTGTTGATGATGTGGGGGCTGCACAAGGCCTTTTACCTCGAGTCGCAAAAGCAGATTGCGCAGTTGCATTCGCTGGCGCCGGTTTCGGGCTCACGCAAGGGCACGGGTGGTTGGCGTCAGCGTTTGAGCCAGGCCGTGCATTTCCCGTCGCGGGACGAGGTGTACCGCTTCCTTGAAACCACGGTGCGTCCGGCGATTGAAGAAGTGACGGCAGTGTTTGTCGAAAAAGGCCTCAACGTCGTCACTCAGCCCGACCCGTCCAACGACAGCGTCAGCCTGGAAATCGGTCACGGCGAAGAGCATCCGTTCGTTTACCAGGTGCAGATGCGCGGCTATTTCACGCCTTCATTTGCACGCGGCGGCATGGGTTCCAAGCAGCTCAACAATCGCCGCTACTACCGGGCGGAAGTGCACTTGAGCGAGGGCAGCCAGGACTATGACCTGGTGGGCTACACCAAGGAGCAGATCATCAACGACATCCTCGATCAGTACGAGCGTCACTTGCAGTTCCTGCATCTGGTGCGCTGAGTAATATGCGGTAAACCGTTCCTCTCAAGTAGGCCTTTGCTGTAAAAGGAAGAGGCAGACTTAAGCGATTCAGCTGTTTAAAAGGCCTGGGAATATGCATATTCCCAGGCCTTATTTGGCCCAGATCAAGAGAGGATTCGATGACGTACATTGCTGCCGAAAACCGCTATGAATCTATTCCTTATCGCCGCGTAGGTCGCAGTGGATTGGTGCTGCCGGCACTGTCCCTGGGGCTGTGGCACAACTTTGGCGACAGCACCCCGATCGACACCCAGCGCGCACTGCTGCGCACGGCGTTCGACCTGGGTATCAACCACTTCGACCTGGCCAACAACTACGGCCCGCCCTACGGCAGCGCCGAGATCAACTTCGGCCGGTTGCTGCGCGAAGACTTCAAGCACTATCGCGACGAATTGATCATCTCCAGCAAGGCCGGTTGGGACATGTGGCCCGGCCCTTACGGCCAGGGCGGTGGCTCGCGCAAATACATCCTGGCGAGCCTGGACCAGAGTCTGCAACGCCTGGGTGTCGACTATGTGGATATCTTCTACTCCCACCGTTTTGACCCCGATACCCCTCTGGAAGAAACCGCCAGCGCCCTCGCCACCGCCGTACAACAAGGCAAGGCGTTGTACATCGGCATCTCGTCCTATTCCGGGGTGAAAACCCGCGAAATCGCAGCCTTGCTCAACGAGTGGAAAGTGCCGCTGCTGATCCACCAACCGGCCTACAACCTGCTCAACCGCTGGGTGGAAAAAGACCTGCTGGACACCACCGAAGAACTCGGTGCCGGGGTGATCGCCTTCACGCCGCTGGCCCAGGGCTTGCTTACCGACAAGTACCTCAATGGCGTACCGGCCGATGCACGGGTCAATCGCCCGGGTGGCGGCTCGCTGCAAGCCAAGCACTTGTCCGAGGCCAACATCGCCCATGTGCGCGCACTGAATGAAATCGCCCAGCGTCGTGGCCAGAGCCTGGCTCAGTTGGCCCTGGCGTGGACGTTGCGTGATCCACGGGTGACCAGTGCGCTGATCGGCGCGAGCCGGCCGGAGCAGATCATCGAGAACGTCGGGGCGTTGAAGAACTTGAGCTTCAGTGCTGAGGAGCTGGCGGAGATTGATCGGTTTGCGCAGGAAGGCGGGATCAACCTTTGGGAAAAACCATCTACCGCTGAATAACCTGACACTGCTGGGTTAAAAGTGTGGGAGGGGGCTTGCTCCCGATAGCGGTGAGTCAGCCAGCACAGAGGTGACTGACAGGTTGCTATCGGGAGCAAGCCCCCTCCCACATTTGAACTTCGGCAGGCTCTAGAACGGTACGTCGCCCAGAATCGTCGCCCGATGCATCACCCGCCGCTGCGGCCGGTAATCATCCACCGCGTAATGCTGTGTCACGCGGTTATCCCAGAACGCCACGTCATTTTCCTGCCAGCGCCAGCGTATGGTGAATTCCGGGCGGGTGGTGTGGGCGAACAGCAGCTTGAGAATCGCTTCACTCTCAGGCGGTTCCAGCTCATTGATCTTGGTGGTGAACCCGTCACTGACAAACAGCGACTTGCGCCCACTCACCGGATGCGTACGCACCACGGGATGGGACAGCGGCGGGTTTTTCCTGCGGGTTTCTTCCCAGCGCGCCAGGTCTTCGGCGCTGTTGCCGAAGCGCTCCAGCGGGAAGGATTTGGTGAAGTCGTGGGTTGCAGTCAACCCCGTGAGCAGCACCTTCATCGGCGTGGATAACGCCTCGTACGCCGCAATGCCGCTGGCCCACAGCGTATCGCCGCCAAACGCCGGCAGCAGCTTGGCGCTGAGCACCGCGCCGAGGGCCGGAGTGGGCAGGAAGGTTACATCGGTGTGCCACACGGCGTTGTCGCGCACGTCAGTGACGGCGGTGTCGAGGATCAGCACTTCAGGCTGTTCCGGCACGTTGGGGTAGATCGGGTGGATGTGCAGGTCGCCGAAGTGCGCCGCGAACCGCGCCTGTTGCTGCGGGGTGATCGGTTGGCCACGGAAGAACAGCACCGAGTGGGTAAGCAGCGCCTGCTCGATGGCATCGCGATGTTCGACGCTCAGCGGTTGGGTGATATCGACGCCACTGATCCGGGCGCCCAGGGCGGTGCTTAATGGGGTAACGGTCAGGCTGCTCAATTGAGTTCTCATTTCTTAGTGTGCCTGGCCGTGCCATGGCACTAATTTACGCTGCAGGGCGCGCAGGCCCATTTCCATGGCGAATGCGATCAGGGCGATCACCAGGATCCCCAGCACCACCACATCGGTGACCAAAAACTGCGCCGCCGACTGCACCATGAAGCCCAGGCCACTGGTGGCCGCGATCAGCTCGGCCGCGACCAGGGTCGACCAGCCCACGCCCAGGCCGATACGCACACCGGTGAGGATGTCGGGCAGCGCGCTGGGCAGGATCACATGGCGAATCAGTTGTGTGCGGGTGGCGCCCAACGATTGCGCGGCACGCAGCTTGGCCGGGTCGACGGTACGCACGCCGGTTGCGGTGGCGATGGCAATCGGGGCGAAGATTGCCAGGTAGATCAGCAGCACTTTGGACAGCTCACCGATGCCGCACCAGATCACGATCAACGGCAGGTAGGCCAGTGGTGGGATCGGCCGGTAGAACTCGATCAGCGGATCGAGAATGCCACGGGCAATACGGTTTGCACCGATGGCAATCCCCACTGGCACGGCAGTCAGCACCGCAAAGCCCAGCCCCAGGCCGATTCGGCTGAGGCTCGCGCCCAGGTGCTGCCACAAAGTGGAGTCCATATAGCCGGTGGTCGCCAGCAGCCAACCCTTTTGCAGCACGGCGGAGGGTGGCGGCAGGAACAGGGGTTCGATCAAGCCGGTGGCGGTCACCGCCCACCAGAGGGCGAGCAAGGCGACCAGGGTCAATAGGCTGATCCAGCGCGTGCTCAGGCTGCGGCGTACCGGGATAACGGCATGCGCCACTGGCTGGGTGGCCGTGGCGGGAAGTTCGTAGCTGCTCATGCGTACACCTGCCGTTGGGAGAACACTTTACCCAATACGTGTTCGCGGGTTTCGATAAAGCGCGGGTCGGATTTGATCGCCCGCGCCGATTCACCGGCGGCATAACGTTGGCCGAAATCCAGGTGTAGACGTTCGACGATCTGGCCGGGGTTGGGCGCCAGCAAGATCAAATCCGTGGCGAGGAACACGGCTTCTTCAATGTCATGGGTAATCAGGAATACCGGCTTGGCCGTGCGCCGCCAGACTTGCAGCAGAAGCTCCTGCATCTGTTCGCGGGTGAAGGCATCGAGGGCGCCAAAGGGTTCGTCCATCAGCAATACCCGTGGGTCTGCCGCCAAGGCACGCGCCAGGCCGACGCGTTGCTTCTGGCCACCGGAGAGCTGCCAGATACGGCGGCTGTCGAAACCGGCCAGGTCTACCAGCGCGAGCATTTCGCGGGCGCGTACTTCGCGCTGCGCCTTGGGCACGCCGGCCAGTTCGAGGCCGAAAGCCACATTGGCCAGCACGTCCTGCCAGGGCAGCAGGGCGTCGTCCTGGAACACCACCCCGCGCTCGGCGCTGGGGCCTTTGACTGGCACACCGTCGAGGGTGATACGCCCGGCAGAAGGTTCGACAAAACCGGCAATCAGGTTCAGCAGCGAAGTCTTGCCACTGCCGGACGGGCCGAGGGCGACCAGCAGTTGCTGCGGCCCAAGGTCCAGTGAAATGTCGGACAGTACCGGTTCCGGGGCGCCTGGGTACTGTGCGCTGATGCGCTCCAGTTGTAGCAAGGCCATCGCAATGAACTCCTGATCAGTGGGTGATGAACTTGGCGCTGACGTAAGGGGCGTAGTCCGGCAGCACGGCGTCGACCTTGCCTTGTTCCTTGAGGAACACCGCGGTATCGGTCACCGCCTTGGTGGTCGGTGCGCCCAGCAGGGTTATCTGGTCAGCGGCCAGCGGGTAGACGTTGCCTTGCAGCAGCAAGGGGATGTCGCTGGGCTTGGCGCCGGAGAGTTTCACCAGCTTGTCGACGTTGCCTGTGTCGGCGAGCCAGGCTTGTGGGTCTTTGCGGTAAGCGGCGTAGGCATCCAGGGTGACCTTGGCGAAGGCGGTGACGATCTCCGGGTGCTTCTCGGCGAAGTCTTTACGCACGATCCAGGCATCAAATGTCGGCGCGCCAAACTTGGCCAGTTCGCCGGAGGTGATCAGCACCTTGCCGTTTTCCTTGGCCACGCCCAGGGCTGGGTCCCACACGTAGGTGGCGTCGATATCACCGCGCTTCCAGGCGGCGATGATGGCGGATGGGGCGAGGTTGAGGATGGTGACTTTGGCCGGGTCGATGTTCCAGTGTTTCAGCGCGGCCAGCAGGCTGTAGTGGCCGGTGGAAACGAAGGGTACAGCGATCTTTTTGCCGACCAGGTCCTGGGGGCTGTTGATCCCCGAACCGTTACGCGCCACCAGGGCTTCGGCGCCGCCTATCTGGGTGGCGACGAGAAAAGTTTGTACTGGGACTTTGCGGGTGACTGCGGCGGTCAGCGGGCTGGAACCGAGGTAGCCGATCTGCACGTCGCCTGAGGCGATGGCGGCGATGATGTCGGCGCCATTGTCGAATTTGCGCCAGTCGATCTTGGCATTGGTGGCTTTTTCATAGGCGCCGTCGGCTTGGGCGACTTTGGCCGGGTCCACAGTGGTCTGGTACGCAATGGTCACATCCGCCGCCTGGGCAAACAGGCTGGCACCGGCCAGGGACAATGCGGCCAAGAGGCGCAGAGGGGTCAGCAATTTCAAGGGAAGCTCCTCAATCAGGCGGCCGAGGGTCGGCGTGTGAGGAGACTAAATGATCTAAGAACCCGAAAATAAATAACGTTTTCGAATTAGCTTATGAGGAGAAAGGTTGAAGCAAATCTTCAATCAGGCGAGGGGCAAAATGTGGGAGGGAGCAAGCCCCCTCCCACACAAGCTTCAGTTGCTGATGGCGAGGATGCTGGCCTGGTACGAGCCGACAAACACATCAAAATCGCCCACTTCGTTCTGCTCCAGTTCGGCCTGTTGTGCCAGCGACTTGCGTGCCAGCTCTTCGAAGCGCGCCTGCTCGTCTGCCGGCAACGGCTCGTTACGGAAGTGCGCGGCATGCACCTCGCTCTGATGCAGGGAGAACTGCGCAAAACTCTCTTTGCGCTCAGCCATTGCCGCCAACACCTGGGCCGATGGTGTCAGGGATGGGTCCCTGACCTTGGCCAACTGAGCGTCCAGCGCTTCACTGTGTTCGGTGATGCCATGGCTCTCATCGAGCAGCGCGGCCAGTGGTGCAATCTTCTCCAGCAGCTCGGCCGCCCACTCCTTCATATCCACCGCCTGGCCGTCACGCTGCAATTGCAGGCCCGGACGGCGACCTTCCTTGACCACGCTGAGGAAGTTGGAGGTGGCGTTGCCGCACTCGTTGTTGGCGAACAGTGGGCTGTCGTTCAGCGAGCAGTACAGCAGGAACGCGTCGAGGAAACGCGACTCCGGCAGGTCAATACCCATCGGCAGGAACGGGTTGATGTCCAGGCAGCGCACTTCGATGTACTGAATGCCACGGGCCATCAGTGCCTGGATCGGGCGCTCGCCGGTGTAGGTCACCCGCTTGGGACGGATATTGGAGTAGTACTCGTTTTCGATCTGCAGGATGTTGGTGTTGAGCTGCACCCACTCACCATCCTTGTGCGTACCGACTTCGACGTATGGCGCATAGGGCGTGGCCACCGCTTCGCGCAGGCTGTCGGTGTAGCTGGCCAGGTCGTTGTAGCACGGCGTCAGGCCGGCCTGGGCGTTGCTCTGGTAACCCAGGTCGCTCATGCGCAGGCTGGTGGCGTAGGGCAGGTACAGGGTGTCGGCGTCGAGCACTTCCAACTGGTGTGAGCGCCCGCGCAGGAAACCGGCGTCCAGGGCCGGCGAGGCACCGAACAGGTACATCAGCAGCCAGCTGTAGCGACGGAAATTACGGATCAGTGCGATGTAGGCCGTGGACTGGTAGTCACGGTCGGTGCCGACAAACCCTTCCGCTTCCTTGAGCAGCGGCCACAACTGTTCCGGCAGGGAAAAGTTGTAGTGGATACCCGCGATGCACTGCATGGTCTTGCCGTACCGCAGGGCCAGGCCCTTGCGGTACACGTACTTGAGCTGGCCGATATTGGAGGTGCCGTAGTAGGCAATCGGAATATCTTCCTCGGCCGGCAACGGGCACGGCATCGAGGGGCTCCAGAGGTACTCGCTACCCAGCTTGGTGTAGGCAAAGCGATGGATCTTGTCGAGGCTGCTCAGGGTATCGGCCGGGTCGGGCAGGGCCGGGGTGATGAACTCCAGCAGCGATTCCGAGTAGTCGGTGGTGATCTGTTCGTTGGTCAACGCGGCGCCCAAGGCTTCGGGGTGCGGCGTTTGCGCCAGGCGACCTTCGCTGGTGACGCGCAGGCATTCGCGCTCGATGCCGTGCAAGCATTGCTCTAGCAGGGAGAGGTGTTCGCGCTTGCCGAGCAGGGCCAGGCGGCGGTTGAGAAGTTCGCTCAAGTTGGATTCCTTCACGCGTCAGTCGCCCCAATATGGGGGTGGGCAGGACGGTCTACAAGGGTGAAGTTAAAACTGGCGTTATCGCCTGGTTTTGAGTCGATTTGATCCGCTTTGAAAAAGCCTACTTCACTCCATGAATTGGGCTATAGCGCAGCAAGAAAATTCCAACGCTGTTATCGCAGCGTCGAAATTAACTCAAATCGAGGGTGGGGAGCTATAGGACAGCGAACGTGCCCTGCGCTTTTGCGACAAGTCTTTCGCCCTGGTACACGTCGGCTTCGACCACCAACGTACGCCGACCGGCATGAATCACCCGGCTGGTGCACAGCACCTCACCGTCTTCCACGGCGCGGATATAGTTGATCTTGCACTCGATGGTGGCGCTCTGCTGGTCGAAACCATGGGCGCTGGAACAGGCCAGCCCCATCGTTATGTCCACCAGGCTGAAAATCGCCCCACCATGGAGCTTGCCCGCGCGGTTGCGCAGGTGCGGCTCCAGGGTCAGGGCCACCTCGGCAACGCCCTCATCCAGGCGTTGCAGGCGGCAGCCGATCAGTTCGCTGAACGCGCTCTGGGTCAAGCCGGCCGGGATTTCCATCAGCGTTTCTTCAACTGTTTGGCGTTGGCAAACAACGATGCCATGGCATTGTTGCTCGGTGCGGCTGGGGTGGTTTCCTTGCGCGGCGCGTTGTTCTGCGATTGGCGCGGTGCCGAACCTGGGCGGGCGCCACGGGCACCGTCGATTTTCTCGCCAGGGGTATCGCTCATGCGCATCGACAGGCCCACGCGTTTACGCGGAATGTCGACTTCCATGACCTTGACCTTGACCACGTCACCAGCTTTCACCGCTTCGCGAGGGTCCTTGATGAATTTCTCCGACAGCGCGGAGATATGCACCAAACCATCCTGATGCACGCCGATATCCACGAATGCGCCGAAGTTGGTCACGTTGGTCACCACGCCTTCGAGGATCATGCCCAGTTGCAGGTCCTTGAGGTCCTCGACGCCGTCCTGGAACTCGGCCGTCTTGAACTCGGGACGCGGGTCGCGGCCAGGTTTTTCCAGCTCTTGCAGGATGTCGGTGATGGTTGGCACGCCGAAGGTTTCGTCGGTGTACTTTTTTGGGTCAAGGCGCTTGAGGAACGCGGCGTCGCCGATCAGCGAACGGATGTCGCGGTCAGTCTCGGCCGCAATGCGCTGCACCAGCGGGTAGGCTTCCGGGTGAACGGCAGACGCGTCCAGCGGGTTATCGCCATTCATCACGCGTAGGAAACCGGCAGCCTGTTCAAAGGTTTTTTCACCCAAACGTGCGACTTTTTTCAGCGCGGCGCGGGTTTTGAACGCGCCATTTTCGTCACGGTGGGTGACGATGTTCTGCGCCAGCGTGGAGTTGAGGCCCGAGATCCGCGCCAGCAGCGCCACGGAGGCGGTGTTCACATCCACGCCCACGGCGTTTACGCAGTCCTCCACCACCGCATCCAGGCCGCGTGCCAGTTTCAGCTGCGACACGTCGTGCTGGTACTGGCCGACGCCGATGGATTTAGGGTCGATCTTCACCAGTTCCGCCAACGGGTCTTGCAGGCGACGAGCGATAGAGACAGCACCACGAATCGACACATCGAGGTCCGGAAACTCCTTGGACGCCAGCTCCGAGGCCGAGTACACCGAAGCGCCCGCCTCGGAAACCATGACCTTGGTCATCTTCATGGCTGGGTATTTTTTGATCAGTTCGGCGGCCAGCTTGTCGGTTTCGCGACTGGCGGTGCCGTTGCCGATGGCGATCAGGTCCACCGCGTGCTTGGCGCACAGTGCAGCAAGGATCGCCAGGGTCTGGTCCCATTTGTTGTGGGGTACGTGTGGGTACACGGTGGCGTGGTCCAGCAGCTTGCCGGTAGCGTCGACCACCGCGACCTTGCAGCCGGTACGCAGGCCCGGGTCGAGGCCCAGGGTGGCACGCGGGCCGGCCGGTGCGGCCAGCAGCAGGTCGTGCAGGTTGTGGGCGAACACGTTGATCGCCTCGGTTTCGGCGCCGTCGCGCAGCTCACCCAGCAGGTCAGTTTCCAGGTGGGTGTAGAGCTTGACCTTCCAGGTCCAGCGCACGACTTCACCGAGCCACTTATCCGCAGGACGATTCTGATTCTGGATGCCGAATTGTTGACCGATCATGCCTTCGCACGGGTGCATGGTGCCCGGCAGCTCGTCGCCGACTTTCAGCGCGGAGCTGAGAATGCCTTCGTTGCGGCCGCGGAAAATCGCCAGGGCACGGTGGGAGGGCATGCTTTTGAGCGGCTCGTCGTGTTCGAAGTAGTCGCGGAACTTGGCGCCTTCTTCCTCTTTGCCGGCGATGACGCGGGCGCTGAGGATGGCTTCCTGCTTCAGGTAAGTACGCAGCTTCTCCAGGAGACTAGCGTTTTCGGCGAAGCGCTCCATCAGGATGTACTTGGCGCCTTCGAGGGCGGCCTTGACGTCGGCGACGCCTTTTTCCGCGTCGATGAAGCGGGCGGCTTCGGTTTCCGGGGTCAGCGACGGGTCGTTGAACAGACCGTCGGCCAAGTCGCCCAGGCCGGCTTCCAGGGCGATCTGGCCCTTTGTACGACGTTTCTGTTTGTACGGCAGGTAAAGGTCTTCGAGGCGGGTCTTGGTGTCCGCGAGCTTGATGTCGCGTTCCAGTTGCGGGGTCAGCTTGCCCTGCTCCTCGATGCTGGCGAGGATGCTGATACGCCGTTCGTCGAGTTCTCGCAGGTAGCGCAGGCGCTCTTCCAGGTGCCGCAATTGGATGTCGTCGAGGCTGCCGGTCACTTCTTTTCGGTAACGGGCGATGAAAGGCACCGTAGAGCCTTCATCCAGTAGAGCGACGGCCGCTTCGACCTGCTGTGGGCGTACACCGAGTTCCTCGGCGATGCGGCTGTTGATGCTGTCCATAAAACCACCTGAAATTCTTAAAATCAGCTCGCCGGCCCGTAAAACAAGGCACGGTGAGGCTGGTTGAGCGGCCCGACTGGCGCCGCTGCCTGGGTCAAGAGGCTGCCTATTGACCCTCGAAATCGAAAAATTCACGACAAGCGGGTAAAAAAAGCCCGGCAGCAAACGGTAACGATCTGACGTTGCCCTGCACGGAGGCGCCGCATTGTAACCAGCGTTCTGCCCTTGGGGGGTACTGCGCCGGAGGTTGTAGGGCGTGGGTTCGCTGGCAGTAGATGAAAAATCTGCTAACAATGCACACGGTGCGTATAACGGCAGCTACGCCATAATGCGCGCCGAGATAAGAGGAGCATCCAATGAGCAGCACCGCACAAACTGCTGAAGGCGAAAAAATTCTCATCGTTGATGACGATCCGGGGCTGAGCAGCCTGTTGGAACGTTTTTTCAACTCCAAGGGCTACCGTGCCCGCGCGGTGCCGAACACCGAGCAGATGGACCGCCTGTTAGGGCGTGAAGTGTTCAACCTGGTCGTACTCGACCTGATGTTGCCTGGCGAAGATGGCCTCACGGCTTGCAAGCGCCTGCGCGGTGCGAACAACCAGATTCCAATCATCATGCTCACCGCCAAGGGCGATGAACTGAGCCGCATCAAAGGCCTCGAGCTGGGCGCTGATGATTACCTGGCCAAGCCGTTCAACCCTGATGAGCTGATGGCGCGGGTCAAGGCCGTATTGCGGCGCCAGGCCCCATCGGTACCGGGCGCACCGGGCAGCGAAGACGAAAGCGTCACCTTTGGCGACTACGAACTGTCGCTGGCCACCCGTGAACTCAAGCGTGGTGAAGAAGTGCACATGCTCACCACCGGCGAATTCGCGGTGCTCAAGGCTTTGGTGATGAACGCTCGCCAGCCGCTGACCCGTGACAAGCTGATGAACCTGGCTCGTGGTCGGGAATGGGATGCCCTGGAGCGTTCTATCGACGTGCAGATCTCCCGATTGCGCCGAATGATTGAGCCGGACCCATCCAAGCCGCGGTATATCCAAACGGTGTGGGGTGTGGGTTATGTGTTTGTGCCGGATGGCACCGCAACCAAGTGACCGATGATTTGCAGGGCGGGTATCCTGGCGTTTGACTCCATAAGGGTCGACGGGATACCCGGCGTCTGCAATTCTGCGAGCACCGCTCGTTCCTGCAAGGTGTGCAGCTTTCATCTATGAAAACCCCGCTGTGGTTCCCGCAAAGTTTCTTCTCCCGCACCCTTTGGTTGGTGCTGATCGTCGTTCTATTTTCCAAGGCCCTCACGCTGGTTTATCTGTTGATGAACGAAGACGTGCTGGTGGACCGACAGTACAGCCATGGTGTCGCCCTGACATTACGTGCGTACTGGGCCGTGGACCCCGAGAACCGTGAAAAGGTGGCAAAGGCATCGACGCTGATTCGGGTTGACGGAGCCGGTGTGCCTGAGGGCGAGCAGCATTGGCCTTACAGTGAGATCTACCAGCGCCAGATGCAGGCCGAGTTGGGCGACGACACAGAGGTGCGGCTGCGCATGCATGTTTCACCTGCGCTGTGGGTGCGGGCGCCAAGCCTGGGAGATGCCTGGATCAAGGTTCCGCTTTATCCGCATCCGCTGCGCGGGCAGAAAATCTGGAACGTGTTGGGCTGGTTCCTGGCCATCGGCTTGCTTTCAACGGCGTCCGCCTGGATTTTCGTCCGTCAGCTCAACCAACCACTCAAGCGCCTGGTTTTTGCCGCTCGCCAATTGGGCCAGGGGCGCAGTGTGCGCCTGCCGGTGAGCGATACGCCCAGTGAGATGACCGAAGTTTACGGCGCGTTCAACCAGATGGCGGAAGACGTCGAACAGGCCGGGCGCGAGCGCGAGTTGATGCTGGCCGGGGTGTCCCATGACTTGCGCACGCCATTGACTCGATTGCGCTTGTCCTTGGAACTGATGGGTAACCATTCCGACCTTACCGATGACATGGTTCGCGACATCGAAGACATGGACGCGATCCTGGACCAGTTCCTGGCGTTCATCCGCGACGGCCGTGATGAGGTGGTTGAGGAGGTCGACCTGACAGACCTCGTGCGTGAGGTGGTTGCGCCCTATAACCAGAACGGTGATCAGGTGCGCATGCGGCTGGAGCCGATCCAGCCGTTCGCGCTGCGTCGGGTGTCTATGAAGCGCCTGCTGAACAATCTTATCGGCAACGCCTTGCACCATGCCGGTTCCGATGTGGAAGTGGCGGCGTACGTCTCCGGCGACAGTGCAGCACCTTATGTGGTGTTGAGCGTGATGGACCGTGGTGCGGGGATCGACCCGGCTGAGCTGGAGGGCATCTTCAACCCCTTCACTCGCGGCGACCGAGCCCGTGGTGGCAAGGGCACCGGGTTGGGGCTGGCGATCGTACGGCGTATCGCCTCGATGCATGGCGGCAATGTGGAACTGCGCAACCGGGAAGAAGGCGGGTTGGAAGCGCGGGTGCGTCTGCCGCTTGGTCTGATGCTGCCTAGAGATGCGGTATAGAGGCAGTGGCAAGCTTTAAGCTTCAAGCTGCAAGAGAAGAGCAAACTGCTTTTGCTCCTTCTTGCAGCTTATAGCTTGATGCTACCAACTGCTCCTCTAGCCTTTGCCCTTGGTCCTCGTCATATTCGGCCCACCATTCTTCTCCAAGTGCTGAATGATGATCCCCGCCACATCCTTGCCAGTGGTTGTCTCGATCCCTTCAAGGCCCGGCGAGGAGTTCACCTCCATCACCAGCGGCCCATGGTTGGAGCGCAGGATATCGACACCTGCAACGCTCAACCCCATCACCTTGGCAGCCCGCAACGCGGTCATGCGTTCTTCCGGGGTAATCTTGATCAAGCTGGCACTGCCGCCACGATGGAGGTTGGAGCGGAACTCTCCCGGCTTGGCCTGGCGCTTCATGGCCGCAATCACCTTGTCGCCCACCACGAAGCAGCGGATATCCGCACCGCCAGCTTCCTTGATGTATTCCTGCACCATGATGTTCTGCTTGAGGCCCATGAACGCCTCGATGACTGATTCCGCTGCCGTTGCTGTTTCACACATCACCACGCCGATGCCCTGGGTGCCTTCCAGCACCTTGATCACCAGCGGTGCGCCATTGACCATCTCGATCAGGTCGGGGATGTCATCCGGGGAATGGGCAAAGCCGGTGACCGGCAGGCCGATACCTCGGCGCGACAGCAACTGCAGCGAACGCAGCTTGTCCCGCGAGCGTGCAATGGCCACGGATTCATTCAGCGGGAACACCCCCATCATTTCAAACTGGCGCAATACTGCGCAGCCATAAAACGTCACCGAGGCGCCGATACGCGGGATCACTGCGTCAAAGCCTTCCAGGGGTTTGCCCCGGTAATGGATCTGCGGCTTGTGGCTGGCAATGTTCATGTAGGCACGCAACGTGTCGATCACCACCATTTCGTGGCCACGTTCGGTGCCGGCCTCGACCAGGCGGCGGGTGGAATACAGACGCGGGTTTCGCGACAGCACAGCAATCTTCATGCAGCACCTGGGGCAGAAATAGTGGAGACCGGGAACACCGGCTTGTCTTGAACGTACTTGACGCCGGGGCTGACCACCAATTGGCCGTCAATCAGCGCCTTGGAGCCCAGCAACAGGCGATAACGCATGGCTTTGCGGCAGGCGAGGGTGAATTCCACCCGCCACACCCGATCACCCAACGCCAGGGTAGTGCTTATCACGTAGCGCACCTGCGCATGGCCGTTGGAGCTCTTGATGGTCTTCATGGTCACCAGGGGCGCTTCACAGCGGCGGTGACGCAGTTGCACCACGCTGCCCAGGTGCGCGGTAAAGCGCACCCATTTTTCACCGTCACGCTCAAAGGGTTCGATATCGGTGGCGTGCAGGCTTGAGGTGCTGGCACCGGTGTCGATCTTCGCGCGCAGGCCCGCCACTCCCAGGTCGGGAAGTGCCACCCACTCACGCAGACCCACAACGGTCAAATGGTCAAATGTCTTCAATATGGGTAACCGGTTAATTCGCCCAGGCCTGAGGAGAAACCTCGGCCAACGCTTTGAATGCGGGCCTGGCGAACCAGTAGCCCTGCATCAGAAATATTCCGCAGTCGAACAGGAAGTCGCGCTCGCCGGCACTTTCGATGCCTTCGGCGATGACAGTAACCCCCAACTGCTCACAGATTGTGACAATCCCCTGGACGATCACCTGGCGGACACGGTCCTGGTCGACATCGCGGATCAGCGCCATGTCGAGTTTGATCAAGTCAGGTTGGAAATCGGCCAGCAGGTTCAGCCCCGAATAGCCCGCGCCGAAATCGTCGATGGCGGTCATGAAGCCGAATTCGCGGTATTCACGCAGAATATTCGTCAAATGGCGATAGTTATCTACGTGCTCGTGTTCGAGGGTCTCGAAAATCAGCCGGTCTAAGGGAAAGTTATGCGCCCGTGCCGCCTCCAAGGTGCTGCGAATACACAGCTCAGGCCGATACACGGCATTGGGCATGAAGTTAATGGATAGGCGGGTTTGCATCCCCAAGGCGGCAGCCCCGGCAATCGCCTGTGTACGGCAACGCTGGTCGAAGCGGTAACGGTTGCTTTCATTGACCTGTGCCAGCACCGACAGCGCGCCCTCGCCGTGGGTGCCCCGCACCAAGGCTTCGTGGGCAAAAACAGAGTGATCCCGAAGGTCTACGATAGGCTGGTAGGCGAAGGCGAAATCAAAGCCCAAGGGCTCGCTTTGCTGGCAGCCAACGCACCGCAGGTCGGGCGAGGTGAGTGAAATGGGAAAGTCGGTCACAGCGAATCCTCGCGAAAACGGGGTGCTACCTGGCGTATCTTAGGTGAGCCTTGGGATTTATGCGTCGAAGGGTTTCAACGGTAAAGTTGCGACATTTTTCAGAGCGAGGAATTCAAGTGGCTCAAAAGCAGGAAGAGGAAGAAAAGGTCCGGCTGGACAAGTGGTTGTGGGCGGCGCGGTTCTATAAAACCCGCGCCCTGGCCAAGGCCGCCATCGAGAGTGGCAAGGTGCACCATCGCGGCGAGCGCTGCAAGCCGGGCAAAGAGCCACGTGTGGGAGATGAGTTGCAGATCCGCGTGGGTTTCGACGAAAAAACCGTCGTGGTTCAGGCGCTTTCTGTCGTGCGCCGTGGAGCACCCGAAGCGCAGGCGCTGTACGCCGAGACCGAAGCGAGTATTGCCAAACGTGAAAGCGCGGCGGCCCTGCGCAAAGCCGGCGCTACCGGCATGACCACCGATGGCAAGCCGAGCAAGAAGCAGCGCCGCGATCTGTTCAAGTTCCGTGGCAGTGGCAACGACGATTGACTGCACAAATCTACAGTCGGCAGCAGATCAAAATGTGGGAGTGGGTAAGTCCCCTCCCACCTTTAGCTCGCGGTATTAAGCGGTTGTGCGCATGACACTCAGTCGCCCGATCACCGGCAGTTTGCCCAGCAATCCGAACACCGGCGCGGTTACCCGCAACAGGAACCCCGACACCTTCGCCGCAAATGGCGTGTAATACCCCCACCCCAGCGCCAACAGCGCCAGCAGCACCCCACCGATGTAATCGTCCTGGCCCCAGTGCGCGCCCGCTACCAGTCGCGGCATCATGAACAGCAGCGCCAGGCCCCAGATCACCAGCACCTGGCCGATGCGCTTGGCAAACACGCTCATGAACATCGCCCAGATCAACAGCACCGAAGCGTGATCGCCAGGGAAGCTCTGGCTGGAACGGTCCTTCAGCTCCCAGGTTTTCTCCAGCCCTGGGAAAAAATCGCTCATTTGAATCGCGCCGCTGATCACCATCGACGGGCTACTGTGCTGCCAGCCCATCTGCGCGGCGAGTTTGGAGAACAACATGCGGATAAACAGCAACAGCAGCAAAATGCAGAGGAAGCCAAAAAACGCCTGGCGCACCTGCACGGCCTTGAATACCCAGTCGCCGCGTATCAGCAAGGCCAGCAGAATCACGCCGACCACTGCATCAAATGGCCGCAGGCTGGCCACGGCCCACACATGCAACCAAGTCGAGTTAGTCGCCAGCGGGCCGTTGAGCAGATGAAACAGCCACTCGTCGAAAATCACACAGAGCATCTGGCCCGTGGGCCACAGCCAAAAACACAGCAGCCCGATAGCGAGTAGATTGCAAAGAGCCCATCGCCGGAGGTCCCACTTGGCTTGGAACAAACCCGGATTGTTCATAAACTGTCCCTCTTCGCTCTATTAAGCTCTCCATTTCCAGGAGAAAGTCGCACCAAGATGGTGCTAAAGCGTTTAATTTTATAAACCTTGTAATCATTTTGTCATCACTTCAGATACCCAGACCTATGACTGATCTACCGGATTCCGACTTCACCCAACGCTTTATCTTCGATGAGAGCGACGCCCGCGGCGAGATGGTCTCGTTGGAGCGCAGCTATGCCGAAGTCCTTGCCAAGCACGCTTATCCGGAGCCGGTCGCGCAATTGCTCGGCGAACTGATGGCAGCCGCCGCGCTGCTGGTTGGCACCATGAAGTTCGACGGGTTGCTGATCTTGCAGGCTCGCTCCGAAGGGCCGGTCCCCATGCTGATGATCGAATGCTCCAGTGAGCGCGAAATCCGTGGCCTGGCCCGTTACGAAGCCGATCAGATTGCCGCGGACGCGACCCTGGCCGACCTGATGCCCAACGGCGTGCTGGCGCTTACCGTCGACCCGACCGAGGGCCAGCGCTACCAGGGTATCGTCGATCTCGATGGCGAAACCCTGTCCGAATGCTTCACCAACTACTTCGTGATGTCCCAGCAAGTGGGCACCAAGTTCTGGCTTAACGCAGACGGCAAACGGGCCCGCGGCCTGCTGGTGCAACAACTGCCAGCCGATCGCATCAAGGATGACGATGATCGCGCTGAAAGCTGGCGCCATATCATCGCCTTGGCCGACACGTTGAAGGCCGAAGAACTACTGGGCCTGGACAACGAAACCATCCTGCACCGCCTGTACCATGAAGAGGCCGTGCGCCTGTTCGATGCACAGGGCCTGCGCTTCAATTGCAGTTGCTCGCGCGAGCGTTCGGGCAATGCGTTGGTCAGCCTCGGCCTGGAAGATGCGCAAAACCTGGTGGTGGAACACGGTGGGCATATCGAGATCGACTGCCAGTTCTGCAACGAGCGTTATCTGTTCGATGCGGCGGATGTAGCCCAATTGTTCGCCGGTGCAGGCATCGATACTCCTTCCGACACCCGCCACTAAAACGTTTAAGCACAGGTAAATCACCTGACAAACGCCGAGATAGCGCTGTTCTGACGGGAGGGCCCTACTCTTTTTGGGCTTTTCTGGCATAATCCGGCCCACTTTTTTCGCGGTAGTAGTGCGCAACTTTCTACTACAAAACGTTTGGAGCACTCGGCCATAGGCCGACGGGGAACCTCATGACGCAAGCCAATAACGCCGTATACACCGATCTGAGTGTTGACGATCTGGTCAAAGAAGCCCTGCAGCGCGGTGAAGGCGTGCTTGCCGATACTGGCGCGCTGGTCGTGGAAACCGGTCATCGTACCGGGCGTTCGCCGGTTGACCGTTTCATCGTTGAAGAGCCTTCCACCCAGGACGCCATTGCCTGGGGGCCGATCAACCGCAAGTTCCCGGCCGACAAGTTCGACGCCCTGTGGGCTCGCGTCGAGGCGTTCAACAACGCGCAAGAGCATTTCGTTTCCCATGTTCACGTAGGGGCCGCAGAAGACCACTACCTGGCCGTGAAAATGACCACCCAGACTGCCTGGCAGAACCTGTTCGGTCGTTGCCTGTTCATCAACCCGGCCCAATACAACCCGGCCGGGCGTGAAGAGTGGCAAGTGCTCAACGTGGCAAACTTCGAATGCGTGCCAGAGCGTGACGGCACCAACTCCGACGGTTGCGTGATCCTCAACTTCGCCCAGAAAAAAGTGCTGATCGCCGGCATGCGTTACGCCGGTGAAATGAAAAAAGCCATGTTCTCGGTGCAGAACTTCCTGCTGCCGGCTTCCGACGTACTGCCGATGCACTGCGCCGCCAACATTGGCGAAGCGGGCGACGTGACCCTGTTCTTCGGCCTGTCCGGCACCGGCAAGACCACCCTGTCCGCCGACGAAAGCCGCTACCTGATCGGTGACGACGAACACGGTTGGGGCGAAGGCGTGGTGTTCAACATCGAAGGCGGTTGCTATGCCAAGTGCATCGACCTGTCCGAGAAGAACGAGCCGGTGATCTGGAAAGCTATCAAGCACGGCGCCGTGCTGGAAAACGTGGTGATCGACGACGCCAAGCACGCCGACTACGCTGACGTCAGCCTGACCCAGAACAGCCGTGCCGCCTACCCGCTGGAGCACGTTGCCAAGCGTTCCGAGAAGAACCTGGGTGGCGAGCCGAACGCGGTGATCTTCCTGACCTGCGACCTGACCGGCGTACTGCCGCCCGTGTCGATCCTCAGCGAAGAACAAGCGGCCTACCACTTCCTGTCCGGCTACACCGCACTGGTGGGCTCGACCGAAATGGGTTCCGGCAGCGGTATCAAGTCGACCTTCTCTACCTGCTTCGGCGCGCCGTTCTTCCCTCGCCCGGCTGGCGAATACGCAGAGCTGCTGATCAAGCGCATCCGTGGTTTCGGTTCCAAGGTCTACCTGGTCAATACCGGCTGGACTGGCGGCGGCTACGGCGTCGGCAAACGCTTCAACATTCCGACCACTCGCGGCGTGATCGCAGCGATCCAGAGCGGCGCGTTGATCGGTGCTGAAACCGAGCACCTCGACACCATCAACCTCGACGTGCCATTGGCCGTACCGGGCGTTGAAACCGGCCTGTTGAACCCACGTAATACCTGGGCTGACAAGGCCGCTTACGATGAAGCAGCGAAGGCGCTGGCTGGCCTGTTCATCGAGAACTTCAAGAAGTTCGAAGTGAGTGATGCGATCAAGGCTGCGGGTCCTAAGTTGTAAGGCTGAGCAGTTGTGAAAAAGCCGCCTCCAGTAGGCGGCTTTTTTGTGCGCGCAGGGTTAGCCGGCGATGTGCAGCACCACGGCACCGATTAGCACCAATACAACCCCGAGCACCTGCACCGACGTCAACCGCTCCTTGAAAAACACAAACCCCAGGATCGCCGCGATACCGCCTGACAGCGTACTGATCACGGTCACCACCGAAACCGAGCCGGCCATCGCCCCCCACGAAAACGCCGAGAACCCTCCGAGGTTCATCAGACTCGCACCGGTCAACGTCGCGCAGTTCTTCAGCGGCGGGATCTTCAGGCCGTCCTTGATCTTCAGCACCATCACCACCAGCACGCACAGGCCCACCAGGTAACCCAGCCACAACATGGTGATCGGTCCCAGCGCCGGTAATGTGTAGCGGCCTTGCAGCCAGAAACTGGTGCCGTACAACAACGCGGCGAGCATGGCGTAGGCGATGGAGAGGCGCGGATTGTTGTGGGGCGTGCCGTTGTCCTTGTGGATGCTGGACAGGACCACGCCGATCACGCACAGCGCGATGCAGCCGAGTTGGACCAGGCTGATCTGCTCACCGCTGGCCCAGGACAGCAGGGTGGTCACGACACCGTAGGACGTTACCAGCGGCGCGACGATGGCAGCTTTGCCCAGGGCGAAAGCCTTGGACAGCGCGAGCGCGCCGGAAACGGTCAGCAGGGCGGCTGCGATGCCCAGGAGCCAGACGCTCAACGGCGCACCGAGGGATTTGAAGAGGAAGGCCGGGAAGATGACCAGCAGCAGGGTCATGATCAAAAAGCCGAGGGCTTGGCCGAAATACACTGCGCGTTTAACGCCAACGGCGCGGGCATTGAGGCCCACGAGAAAGTCTGTGCCACCCCAGAGCAGGGCGGCCAGCAGGCCCATTGTTACGTCCATGTAAGGTCCTTGTTCTAGGTAGCGCTCGCCAGGCTAGCGCAGATCCAATGTGGGATTGCTCCCACATTTGAATCTCAGCGTTCTTGGGATCTGCTCAGGTTTTCCAACGTTTGCGTGTCCCAACGGTGCGTCTTGACCGCCAGGTAGAGCATGTCAATGGTCAGCGGGACTTTGTCGCCACGGCCCTTGGCGCGACGCTTCAAGAACACGTCGAACACTGGTGGTTGGAAGTAACGATAAGCGTCGTAGTCGCCCAGGTCGACCGCAAAATCCTGTTCCAGTGCGTCCATGAACTGCTTGGCCTCGGCGCCATCGCAACCAAGGTCGAAGTTGAGCGAGGTTTGCAGGCGAATGGTCTTGTGTTGCGGCAGACCGATTTCTTCATGCAGCAGTTGCAGGAGCTGCTGCATGACGGGGTCTTCGGGGAATTGGGGGGCCAGGTTCATGGTGGGAGCACGTAGGAGTGGGTGAGGGGGGCTGTTGCGCTTCAGGCGGTATTTGTTTCGGGTGATAAAGAGAGCCAAGCCTATCAAGAACAGGGCCAGGGGAAGGAGTTGAATGTTCAGGATGATGGCGACGTAGGGCAGCCAGAACAACAGAACCAGTCCCGTTACGATGAAGGTAACGGCGAAAAGCCTTCTTAACGTGCAGTCAGTGATTGTGTAATACAGCAGCAGATGGGGAGCGAATAACAGTGTTGTATGTAGGTAAAGCTACTGACTAAGGTTCATCTGAATACACATGCATTGAGCCCCTTGAGCGCTGCGGGCCGATCTCGTCGTGCTACCCGGTGTTCGATAAAACCACGTCACAATCCGTATAAAAATCCCGCCAAAAATCTGAAATCAGCGTATGTTTCACCGCAAAATCTTGTAGGGCGATTCCGCCCACTACTTAAAGGGAGTTAAGCATGGGTTTGCTTCGTGTCGCTTCGGCGATGTCAGTGTGCGCGATGGCGTTTTCTGTCCAGGCCGAGCAGTTGCCGATTGAGGTGCTCAGTGCGGTGGTCAAGGACCAGAAAATCGCCGACGCCGAGGTGCTGCTGCAACGCAACGGCGCGCAGAACGTGGTGGGCCGTACCAACGCTCAAGGCCAGGTGACGCTGACCAGCGAGGCAGCTGACGATGCCAGCAACCTGTTGATCATCAAGAAACCCGGCTATTCCAACCTGGTGGTGAAGTGCCCGTGCAAAGGCATGACCTACGCTATCAGCCCGGTGATGGAAAACCTCGACGGCCTGCGTGTGGTGTTGACCTGGGGCAAAGCGCCGCGCGACCTCGACTCCCACATGATTTTCCCCGGCAATAACATCTTCTTCCGTAACAAAAAGGGCACCGACGCCGAGTTGGATGTGGATGACACCGACAGCTATGGCCCGGAAACCATCACCCTGCAGAAAAAGCATTACGGTGAAAGCTACGTCTACGCCGTGCATGACTACTCCAACAGCGGCTATCCAAACTCCAGCGAGTTGTCCAACAGCGAGGCCAAGGTGTTTGTGTACATGGGGCAATCCCTCGTACGCACCTACTATGTGCCGCAGAACCGTACCGGTAACCTGTGGACCGTGTTCCGCATGACCGGCAGTGGCGATTTCCAGGACATCAACACCTTCACTGGCGTGAGAGTCGGCGCTGAAGATGTGCTTAACGAGGTCAAGCCTTTGCTGGATGACAGTGTGGCTGTCACCGCAGTCACGGTCAGTTCGGCGGTACAGGCGGATGCGAAGAAGCTGAACCTGCAAGGCGAAGCTGCCTACCAGGCGGGTAACCTGGACCAGGCTATCGACTACTTCCGCCAAGCCATTGAGCTGGATAACAGCTTCGGTAAGGCTTACGGCAATCTTGGTCTGGCGTATCAGAAAGCGGGTAACACCGCGGAATCGATCTGGGCCAACCGCAAGGCTATTGCTCTGGCTACGGGTTCCAATGCCGCAACGGTACGCGCCGGTGCCTACTACAACATTGCGCGGATCTACGAAGCGGCCGGGCAGTTCCCGGATGCATTGCGTCACTATCAGCTGGCCAAGCAGCAGAAGGCCAACCCGGTGTATGACACGGCGATTGAGCGCGTGCAGAATCGCTGATTCTACGGTAGCGCAGATCTGAAAATGGGGGAGGGGGCAAGCCCCTCCCACATTTGGATCTGTGCCGTTCCTGCTGTTTGCTCGGATTATTCCCACTTCGGCCCTAGGCCATCCCACCGCCTGTGTATCATCCTGTCTCTTTTTTCCTCGCGACCTTTCTCGATTTGCTGAGATTCCCAGGCTATGTTTTTGAGCCAACTCAGCGGTCAATGGAGTGACAGCTTTTATGCACGACACCCTCCAACAGGTCTTCGGTTATCCACAGTTTCGCTTGGGCCAGGAAGAGACGGTCAGCGCCATTCTGGCCGGGCGTTCCGCCGCCGCTATTTTTCCCACTGGGTCGGGCAAGTCCCTGTGTTACCAACTGTCGGCGGTGCTGCTGCCGCACCTGACGCTGGTGGTCTCGCCTTTGCTGGCGTTGATGCAGGACCAGTTGGGTTTCCTGCAACGCCACGGCATTTCGGCAGGCAGTATCGATTCGGCCCAGAGCCGCGATGATGCCAATGATGTAATGGCGCGTGCGCGTTCGGGTGAGCTGAAAATCCTGATGATTTCCGTGGAGCGCTTGAAGAACGAGCGCTTCCGTAACTTCCTGCACAGCGTGCAGATCTCGCTGCTGGTGGTGGATGAGGCGCACTGTATTTCCGAATGGGGCCACAACTTCCGCCCGGACTATTTGAAGCTGCCCGACTACCAGCGCCAGTTCAATATCCCGCAGGCGTTGCTGCTGACGGCCACGGCCACGCCCAAGGTGATCGCCGACATGCAGGCCAAGTTCGCGATTGCCGCCGGGGATGTGGTGACCACCGGCTTCTACCGGCCCAACCTCAACCTGTTGGTGGAGCCGGTCAGCGGCCAGGACAAGCGCCGCAGGCTGGTGGAATGGATGAAGGAGCGGGCCAACCAGCCGAGCATCGTCTATGTCACTTTGCAGAAGACTGCCGAGCAGATTGCCGAGCATCTGAACCGCCATGGCATTCAGGCCGAGGCCTATCACGCGGGCTTGCCCCACGATAAGCGCGAGGGCATCCAGCAACGCTTTATGGGTGGGCGCTCCAATTGCATTGTCGCGACCATCGCGTTTGGCATGGGCATCGATAAGAGTGACATCCGCAATGTGGTGCACTTCGACTTGCCCAAATCCATCGAGAACTACAGCCAGGAAATCGGCCGTGCAGGGCGTGACGGCCAGCCATCGGATTGTCTGGTGTTGGCCAACCGTGACAGCCTCAATGTGCTGGAAAATTTTGTGTACGGCGACACGCCGGAGCAGGAGGGCATTGGCCGTGTCCTGGAGCAATTGCAGGCCGCGCGCAGCGAAGGGCAGTGGGAGTTTCTGCTGCGGTCGCTGTCGGACCACAGCAATATCCGCGAACTGCCGCTCAAGACGTTGTTGGTGCAGTTGGAACTCAAGGGCGTGATCGCGCCGCGCTACGCGTTCTATGCCGAGTACCGTTTCAAGTACCTGATCGAACCCGACGCCTTGCTCGCACGGTTTTCCGGTGAGCGGCAGCAGTTTGTCACGGCGATCATCCAGGTGTGCAAACGTGCCAAAACCTGGGCAACGGTGGATTTCGACGTGCTTTATCAACAGCACAATGCCGAGCGCAGTCGGGTGGTGAAGGCGCTGGATTACTTCCAGGAGCAGGGCCTGATCGAACTGGAAAGCAAGCAGATGACTGAGGTGTACAGTTTGCTCGACACCGATTTCGATCCACAGGTGTTGAGCGCCGAGTTATACACAGGCTTCAAGCAGCACGAGGTGACGGAGGTGGCGCGGATTCACGCCATGCTCGACCTGTTCGCCACCGAATACTGCCTGGGACAGCGCCTGGCTCAATACTTTGGTGATGAAAACGCTCCCCAGCGTTGCGGGCATTGTTCGGTGTGCCACGGTCATATAGCTCATCTACCGGCTCCGCCGAGCTTGCCGCCACTTGTGGGTAAAAATTTCATGGGGCTCTGCGGTGATTTTATCCACAGGCATCATGAGTACACCGGCTGCTTGCCGGATGCGGAGCGGCTGACGCGCTTCCTCGGGGGTATCAGCGTGCCGTTGTTTACCAAGTTGAAGGCGCGGGGTATTCCCGGGTTTGCTGCGCTGGAGGACTATCCCTACGCCGAGGTACGCGACTGGACCCACGCTCAATTAGACCTACTTTAACGAGAGTTGCCGATGCCCGATTCAACGCCTTTGCGCGCCGATTACCGTCACTTCCAGCCGATCATCACGCGCTGGCACGACAACGATATCTACGGTCATGTAAACAACGTCACCTACTACAGCTTCTTCGACACGGCGGTGAATACCTACCTGATCGAACAGGGTGGGCTGGATATTCATGATGGTGAGGTGGTGGGGTTTGTGGTGAGTTCGGCGTGCGATTACTTCGCGTCGATTTCCTTTCCCGAGCGCATTGAAATCGGCCTGCGGGTGGGCAAGCTGGGTAACAGCTCGGTGCAGTATGAGTTGGCGGTGTTCAAGGCAGGCGAAGAAGAAGCCTGTGCGGCGGGGCGCTTTGTGCATGTGTTTGTGGATCGGGCGTCGAACCAGCCAGTGCCGATTCCGGGGATGTTGCGCGAGGCATTGCAGCGTCTGGTGGCCTGACTTGGCGGCACCAAATGTGGGAGGGGCGTACTCCCACATCTGACTCTGTGGTGTTCTTCAGACTTTACCGATGGTTGCGGTAGTGATGCTTGTTCTTGCGATGCCCATAGGCATGGCCACGGCCGCGATGATCGTCACGGTCATAGCGACGGTTATCCCGGCCACGGTCACGACGGTCGTCGTCATCGCTCTTGTTACCCATGTAGTTGCCCAGTGCGCCACCTGCGCCACCGCCGGCCGCAGACCCGACCAGTGCGCCGGTGCTGCCGCCAACACTGCGGCCTACTACGTTGCCGCCAGCTGCGCCCAGTGCGCCGCCAATGGCTGCTTCGCCACGGCTGCGCTTGTCGGCGCCGACCGCGCTACCGCCCGCGCCGCCCAAGGCTGCGCCGATGGTCGAGCCGGTGTTACCGCCCAACTGCTGGCCGACAACGGAACCTAGAACCCCGCCCAATGCGCCGCCTACACCGGCTTCGGTGGTGCCACCGGCCATGGCTGCGCCACTGACCAGGCCAAGGGACAACAAGAGAATCGAGGAGAACTTCATTCAGGGAAACCTCAAGGGGATGACGGCGCGATCCTGAGGTTGTAGCGGGCGGCTGACAATCGAAATCCGACCGGTGGCACAAGTTGTATACAATTTGCTAAGTTGCTGTTTTACATGGGGAACTTAAGTCGTTTTTGCGGGTCTCTTGCTACTTGAGGATGGCCGCTTTTATGCAAAAGCGGCCTTTTTTGTGCCTGCGGATCGAGTCAGGCCGAACGCGCCATGATCAGCCCGCTGTCACTGGCCGCTTCCAAACGAATCGCGACGAACTTCGACGTTGGCGTATGGCTACCCTCCCCAGTGCTTTCCAAGGGCACCAGTGGGTTCACTTCCGGGTAGTAAGCCGCGGCCTGCCCTGCGGGAATATCAAACGCCAGCAAGGTAAAGCCCTTCACGCGGCGCTCACGGCCGTCTTCCCACAACGACACGATGTCAGCCTTCTGCCCCGGCTTGAAGCCCAGGCGGATGATGTCGGCTTCGTTGACGAACAGCACATCACGCTGGCCCTTGACCCCGCGATAACGGTCGTCCAGGCCATAGATGGTGGTGTTGTACTGATCGTGGGAGCGCATCGACTGCATGATCAGGTCCGGCACTCGGCCCGTGGCGTGGGTGCGTTCGTGGATCAGGTCTTTGGGCAGGATGTTCGGGCGGAAGTTGGCGCGGCCCGACGGCGTGTTCCAGCGGCGCGCGCCGGCTGAGTTGCCAAGATAGAAACCACCTGGGTGCTTGATGCGCTCGTTGAAATCCTTGAAGCCTGGGATGGTGTCGGCGATCAGGTCGCGGATGCGTCCGTAGTCGGCCACCAGCCATTTCCAATCCACCGGTTTGCTGCCCAGGGTGGCAGCGGCGATCCCGGCCAGGATCGCAGGCTCGGATTTCATCAGTGTCGACAGCGGTTGCAGCTGGCCGTTGGAGCCGTGGACCATGCTGAACGAGTCTTCCACCGTCACCGCCTGCGGGCCGTCGGCCTGGATGTCGATATCGGTACGGCCCAGGCATGGCAGGATCAGCGCGTCTTTACCGTGCATCAGGTGGCTGCGGTTGAGCTTGGTGCTGATCTGCACGGTCAGGTCGCAATTGCGCAGCGCTTCGAAGGTGCGCGGGCTGTCTGGCGTGGCTTGGGCGAAGTTGCCGCCCAAACCGATAAACACTTTGGAGCGGCCTTCGAGCATGGCGTGAATCGCTTCCACCACGTTGTGGCCGTTTTCGCGTGGCACCTGGAACTGGAATCGACGCTCCAGGGCGTCTAGGAACGCCACCGGTGGGCGTTCGTTGATACCCATGGTGCGGTCACCCTGCACGTTGCTATGGCCACGCACCGGGCACAGCCCTGCGCCGGGGCGGCCGATATTGCCGCGCAACAGCATCAGGTTGGCGATTTCCTGGATGGTCGGTACCGAGTGGCGGTGCTGGGTAATCCCCATTGCCCAGCACATGATCACGTTCTTGCCTTTGGCGTACATGCGCGCCGCTTGCTCGATCTCAACCAACGTCAGGCCGGACTGCTCGACGATTTCCTCCCACGAGGTGTCGTCGATCTGGCCCAGGTATTCCAGGACGTTGGTGGTGTGTTCATTCAGGAAGACGTGATCGAACACCGCTTCCTTGCCTTCGGCCAGGGCTTGGCGCTCCCACAGCAGCAGGAACTTGGCCATGCCGCGCAGGATGGCCATGTCGCCGCCCAACGCCGGGCGCAGGTACGCGGTATTGGTCGGTTTGTCGCCGTTGGTGAGCATTTCCAGCGGGTGTTGTGGGTGCTGGAAGCGTTCCAGGCCACGCTCTTTCAACGGATTGATACATACCACCTGGGCGCCGCGTTTCACCGCTTCGCGCAGCGGTTCAAGCATGCGCGGGTGGTTGGTGCCGGGGTTCTGGCCCCAGACGAAAATAGCGTCGGCATGTTCGAAGTCATCAAAGGTCACGGTGCCTTTGCCCACGCCCACACTCTGCGCCAGGGCTACGCCGCTGGCTTCGTGGCACATGTTCGAGCAGTCGGGAAAATTGTTGGTGCCATAGGCGCGCACAAACAGTTGGTACAGGTAGGCGGCTTCGTTGCTGGCGCGGCCTGAGGTGTAGAACTCGGCCATGTCGGGGCTGGGCAATGCGTTGAGGTGTTTGCCGACCAGGTCGAACGCCGCGTCCCAGCTGATGGGCGTGTAGCGGTCGGTTTCGGCGTCATAGCGCATCGGCTCGGTCAAGCGGCCCTGGTATTCCAGCCAATAGTCGCTTTGCTCCAGCAAGGCCGTGACACTGTGCTTGGCGAAGAATGCGGCATCGACGCGGCGCTTGGTGGCTTCCCAGTTGACCGCCTTTGCGCCGTTTTCGCAGAACTTGACCATGCCGCTTTCCGGCGAGTCGCCCCAGGCGCAGCCTGGGCAGTCGAAACCGCCGTTCTGATTGGTCTTGAGCATCATGCGCAGGTTCTTCAGCGCGTTGTCGCTGGTCAGCCAGGCGTGCGCCACGCTGATCAGTGCGCCCCAGCCGCCAGCTGGGCCTTTATAAGGCTTGTAGCGCGGGGTTGGGGTCTGGTCGGCTTGGTGGTGAAGGCTCATGGCTGGTGCTCCATCGCTGGGCTGTAGACCCGTGGCGCGCTTTTCTGCGGCAAGTGGATGAGATTGAGGTTGTGCCGACGCGCCCATTGCAAGGCCAGGCCGGTGGGCGACGACAGGCTCACCAGGGTCTGGATGCCCGCGCGCAGGACTTTCTGGATCAATTCGAGGCTGCAGCGGCTGGTAACAATGGCCAGGCCGCCGTCGGTCGGAATCTTTTCGCGGATCAACGCGCCGATCAATTTATCCAGGGCGTTATGCCGGCCGATGTCCTCGCGCCCCAGCAGCAATTCGCCCTGGTGGTTCATAAATACCGCCGCATGCACTGCGCCGCTGTACTGGCCCAGGGGTTGGAACGCACTGATGCGCTGGCGCAGGCCATCGAGCCATTGCGCGGGCGGCAAGGGCGCGCCGGGCAGCACTTGCAGGTCGGGTAGTGCCTGTTCAACTGCTTCTACACCGCACAGGCCGCAACCGCTGGTGCCCGCCAATTGCCGACGCTGCTGCTTGAGGTTCCAGAACGCACGGCTGGAAATCTGCACCTGAGCGTATTGCGCTGAACCGGAACCGCTGATTTTCAGGTCATAAATGTCGCTAACGTCGGCAATAATGCCGCTGCCGAGGCTGAAACCGACAATGAAGTCTTCCAGATCCGTCGGTGTCACCAGCATCACTGCCTGGCTGATATCGTTATAGGCAATCGCCAGCGCCACTTCTTCGGCCAGCGCGGTGCTGGCGACTTCAGTGTGCTCAAGATTGCAATATTGATAGCTCTGGCTGGCGGCGGGCGCGGTCGTTTCGAGGGCGGGCGCCGCGCAGGTAGGGCGCTTGGCGTTCATGGGGCAGTACCACCGGCGGATTGATCAGTGTTCAGACTAGGCGCGACAAAGGGTCGCGTCTAATTGCCAGTATTGATCTATTGATAGATGGCGTCGATCAAGGCTGATCCGCCGCTGCACTGAGGGCTTATTCCAAGGGCGAGTAATTTCGATACTTTTGAGTCTTTAGTCAGTCTGGAACCCAAGTCTGTAGGACTGGTCTAGTCTTGGGCATCTGGAAATTAAATCCCAAGGAGAGCGCACCATGAGTATTTTTAGCTTTATCAAAGAAGCTGGCGAAAAGATTGTCGACCTGTTGACGCCGGGTAATGCGAACGCCAGTGAGCAGTTGAAGGAGCATGTGAGCAAGGTGGGCCTGGGCAATCCAAACGTGAAGACCACGGTGGATGGCGACAAGGTCACTGTGACCGGTGAAGTGGCCACGCAGGAAGAGAAAGAGAAGATCCTTCTGGCGTTGGGCAACATTGCCGGTGTGGCAAGCGTGGATGACCAGATCACTGTATCCGGCCCTGCGGTTACCGCTGCTCGCTTCGTCGTGGTGAAAAAGGGCGACACCCTCAGCGCGATTTCCCTGGCGGTGTACGGTAACGCCAACCAGTACAACAAGATTTTCGAGGCCAACAAGCCGCTGTTGTCGCACCCTGACAAGATCTACCCAGGCCAGACACTGCGTATCCCTGAGTAATACGCGGGACAAAAATGTGGGAGGGGGCAATAAACCCCCTCCCACATGCGTTTAAAGCCCCGCAATGAGTTCTCGATAATCCCCTACTGCTGAAAACTCTGCAGTGTCCTTTGGCCCCTTTTTGCTATCAGGCTCTTTCACCGCCAGCAAATGCCCCACGCCAAAATCCCGGGCACTTCGCAGGATTGGCAAGGTGTCATCGATGAACAGACTACGGGCCGGGTCGAAGTGGATGTCGGCTTGCAAGGCTTCCCAGAACTGTGGGCTTTCCTTGGGGAAACCATAGTCATGAGAGCTGATCAATCGCTCGAAATACGGCGCCAGTTCAATGCGTTCCAGCTTCAATGACAGCGAATCACGATGAGCATTGGTGATCAGGATCACACGCTTGCCGGCCTGTTTGATCGCCGCCAGGAAAGTATCGGCGTCCGGCCGCAGGGCGATCAGGTGGGCGGTTTCCAGCTTGAGCTCACGCACCGGGATCGCAAGTTCAGTGCTCCAGAAATCCAGGCAATACCATTGCAACTGTCCGGCGTTACGCTCGAACAGCGGTTGCAACTCCAACTCGGCCATGGCCCGACTCACGCCGTGAAGTTCGGCGTAGCGGTGGGGCAGGTGCTCCATCCAGAAATGATTGTCGTAATGCAGGTCGAGCAAGGTGCCGTCCATGTCCAGCAGGACGGTGTCGATAGCGTGCCAGGGCAAAGAGGGCATGGTGCGTTCTCACGTAAGTAAAGATATCCGACACAGACAATCGGGAAAGCCACGGTATAGTAACCCGATCACGCCAAGGAGCCGTTTATGCGCCAGAAACCCACCGTCCTCGCCCGCGAAATAGTCGCCAGTAGCCGTTTGTTCCGCGTGGAGGAAGTGCAATTGCGCTTTTCCAATGGCGTTGAACGGACCTACGAACGTCTTGTGGGGCGCGGTGCCGGCTACGGCGCGGTGATGATCGTGGCGATGATAGACGAGGATCATGCATTGCTGGTGGAAGAGTACTGCGGTGGCACCGACGAGTATGAGTTTTCGCTGCCCAAAGGGTTGATCGAGCCAGGCGAGGACGTATTGGCAGCGGCGGACCGCGAGCTCAAGGAGGAGGCCGGTTATGGTGCACGGCAGTTGGAGCACATCACCGAACTGTCGTTGTCGCCCGGTTATATGAGCCAGAAGATCCAGGTGGTGCTGGCCACCGACCTGTATGAAGAACGCCTGGAAGGCGATGAGCCTGAACCGATGCGCGTGGACCGGGTCAACCTGCGTGAGCTGTCGATGCTTGCACAAAACGAGCAATTCAGCGAAGGCCGCGCCTTGGCTGCGCTGTACCTGGTAAGAGACCTGTTGACCCAGCGTGGAGCGTTCAACGCATGAGCGAACTGTTTTTAGGCCACCCGTTTATCGCCCCTGTCATTGAACTGGCTCGCCAGGCCGGTGAAGCCATCCTGCCGTACTGGCGCGCCGATGTAGCCCTGACCTCCAAGGCGGATGATTCGCCGGTGACTGCTGCTGATCTGGCCGCGCACCATCTGATTCTCGCCGGCCTTACCGCACTGGACCCAAGCATTCCGGTGCTGTCCGAAGAGGATGCGGATATTGATCAGAGCGTGCGAGCCGGCTGGCAGCGTTGGTGGCTGGTGGACCCTTTGGATGGCACCAAGGAATTCATTTCCGGCAGCGAAGAGTTCACCGTCAATATTGCCTTGATCGAACAGGGCCGTGTGGTGTTCGGCGTGGTATCGATGCCTACCACTGGCCGATGCTACTTCGGTGGCGCGGGCCTGGGGGCTTGGCGTTCGGATGTCAATGCCGCGCCCAAACAGATTCAAGTGCGCCAGAAGCCGGCCGCGGGCGAGGCTTTCACCGTGGTGGCCAGCCGTCGCCATACCAGCCCTGAGCAGGAGCGCCTGCTGGCGGGTCTGAGCGAAGGGTTGGGGGAGCTGAAACTGGCGAATATAGGCAGCTCGTTGAAGTTTTGCCTGCTGGCCGAAGGCAGTGCCGATTGCTATCCGCGCCTGGCGCCGACGTCGCAGTGGGATACCGCAGCGGCCCAGGGCGTGTTGGAGGGGGCGGGAGGCGCAGTGTTGGAGTTGAATGGCCAGCCGTTCAGCTACCCGGCGCGGGCATCGTTGTTGAACCCGTTCTTTTTGGCATTGCCGGCCAAGGCGGCGTGGCGCGAACGCCTGTTGACCCTGGCCAGGACTTGAGACCACAGCAGATCAAAGTGTGGGAGCGGGCTTGCTCGCGAATGCGGTATATCAGTCGACATCTTCGGTGACTGACACTGCGCATTCGCGAGCAAGCCCGCTCCCACATTTGTTTTGTGTCACGGCAGCTAGCGGTGCAGGACGTACTGGCCGGTGAAGGCTACTGCGCGCTCTTCACTGCCCTCATTCACAACCCACGTCTGCAGCGTCAACCGCGCCCGCCCATAGCGCTTGTAGGTCGCCACAAAGCGTTTCCACACCTTCTCCTCCGGCGCTGCGCAAATGGCCGTCGCATCCTGCGTCACCGGCAGCGGATAACTGATCTGCCCTTCCTGAATCACGATGTGCCCGTCTTCAATGCCTGCTTCACGCAGTGTCAGGTGCAGCCAGCCCCAGCCCGCCAGCACCGCGCCGCAGTAGAGGCTGCCGCCGAACATGGTGCTCTTGTGGTTGATATTGGCTTGCAAGGGCAGGTGCAGGTGCAGTTGGCCCTGTTGCCAGTCGAGCACCTTTAGGCCCATTTCCCGGGTCAGGGGGATGTCATGGTGAAGGATGGATTCCAGGTAACGGCTATCGCGGCTCATGGCGGTCTCTTGGCAGGTGAGCGGGTTCATTCGTCGTCGGCGCTGTGGCTGGCGCTGTCGGCGAAATTCAGGCCGTGTTTGCGCAACTTGTCATGCAAGGTTTTGCGCGGCATGCCCAGGGCTTCGGCGAGGCTGCGCATGGAGCTGTGTGGGCGGGTCAGCTCGGCGGCGATCAGGCTTTTTTCGAACTGTTCGACTTGCTCGCTCAGGCCGCCGGGCGTGGAGGTCAACACGCTGGCAACGGGACTGTCTTGCGTATTATCCAGCGCCAGCTCGAGGCCCAGGGCGAAACGTTCCGCAGCGTTTTGCAGCTCTCGCACATTGCCCGGCCAGCTGTGGCGCAGCAACAGCGCGCGTTGGCCCGGTTGCAGTTCGTGCAGGGGCAGGCCGTGGCGGCTGCTGGCCTCGTCGGCGAAGTGCTGGAACAGCATCAACGCATCTTCGCCACGTTCGCGCAGGGGCGGAATGCGCAAGGGCGCGACATTGAGGCGGTAATACAAGTCAGCACGGAAACGGCCCTGGTCGGCGGCCTGGCGCAGGTCTTCCTTGGTGGCGGCGATAATGCGGATATCCAACGGGATCAGTTGATTGCCACCCAAGCGCTCCACCACACGTTCCTGCAACAGCCGCAGCAACTTAACCTGTACATCCAGGCTCATGCTTTCGATTTCATCGAGGAACAGTGTGCCGCCATTGGCGAACTCGAACTTGCCGATGCGGCGTTTCTGCGCGCCGGTAAACGCGCCGGGCTCATGGCCGAACAGCTCGCTTTCCACCACTGACTCGGCGAGCGCCCCGGCATTGATCGCTACAAATGGACCACTGCGTCGGCTCGAGAGGTCATGCAGCGCACGGGCGACAACCTCCTTGCCAGCACCGGTTTCGCCCAGGATAAGCACATCGGCTTTGGTCGCGGCCAATGCGCCAATTTGCTCGCGCAGGCGCAACATCTGGGGTGAGTGGCCCACCAGGCGCGTGCTCAGTTGCTGGCGATCACTGAGCGCCAGGCGCAGGCTGCGGTTGTCCAGCACCAGGCGGCGCAGGGCCAGGGCGCGGCGTACGCTGTCGAGCAGTGCGTCGCTGGCGAAGGGCTTTTCGAGGAAGTCATAGGCGCCGGCACGCATGGCCTGCACCGCCAGCGGTACATCGCCATGACCGGTGATCAGCAACACTGGCAGGTCTGGGTCCTGGCCGTGCAGTTCGGCCAGCAGTTCCAGGCCGTCCATGCCGGGCATGCGGATATCGCTGACCACCACCCCCGGCCAGTCGCGGGACAGGCGTGCGGTGAGGCCGGTGGCTTCGCCCAGGGGCAGGACTTTCAGCCCGGCCAGGTCCAGGGTCTGGCACAGGGCCTGACGCAAGTGTGGATCATCGTCGATCAACACCACCTGAATCTGGTTCTCGATACTCATACACTGCGGTCCTCGGACGGTTGCAGACTCACGCCCGGCAAACCGGCACGCAATTTCAAGGTTAACAGCGCGCCGCCTTCCTTGTGGTTGGCGAACAGCAGTTCGCCGCCAAAGGCACGCATCAGGGTGTCGCAGATCGCCAGGCCCAAGCCCAGGCCCTGGGTGCGCGTCTTGGTGGTATAGAACGGCTCGCTGGCGCGGCCCAGGGCTTCCAGGCAAAAGCCCGGGCCGTTGTCGCGAATGTACAGGTTGACGCCCTGCGCAGTGGTTTCGGCACTCAGCCAGAGTTTGCGCGGCGGGCCTTTTTCGGTGAGGGCGTCGAGGGCGTTGGCCAGCAGGTTACCCAGCACTTGGCGCAGGCGGGTTTCACCGGCTTGCACCCACAAGGTTGCCTCGGGCAGGTCGCGGATCAACTCCACTTCCATCGAGCGCCGCCGTTTGGCCAGCAACGCCAGGGCGTCGTCGAGCGCTGGCTGCAGGGCGACGCTCTCCGGCGCGTGGCGGTCGCGGCGGGCGAAGGCGCGCAGGTGGGCGATGATCGAGGCCATGCGCCCGGTCAGTTCGCTGATCAGCTTGAGGTTGCCGCGCGCATCAGTCGTGCGTTCATGGTCGAGCAGGATTTCGGCGTTCTCCGCATAGCTGCGAATTGCTGCCAGCGGCTGATTGAGTTCATGGCTGATACTCGCCGACATGGTGCCCAGCGCCGAGAGTTTGCCCGCCTGCACCAGGTCGTCCTGGGCGCGCACCAACTCCTGCTGGGCGTGCTCGCGCTCGAGCACTTCCTGTTTCAGGCGCCGGTTAAGGCCCTCCAGATCACTGGTACGCTCCACCACGCGCATTTCCAACTCGCGGCGGGCCTTGGCTTCGAAGGCGATGCGTTCCAGGTAATGTCGGCGGCGCTGCATCATCAATCCCAGCAACAGCATCAGCACTAACAGCGCCGCACCACCGACGGCCACCACTGTGCGTACCGGACGGTTGATCAGCGAGCGTGGTGCGAGGATTTCCACGTTCCAGCCGGTTTCGGCGATGGCCGTGGATTGGCGCAGCCAGGCGGTGCTGCTCAGGCTCAGCGGCTGCGGGTCGCGGGTTGGATAGGGCTGGATGGCAATGATGGCCTGGCGTTCTTCGGCGGTCAGAGGCCGGGTCGCGCGGAATCGCCATTGCGGGCGCGAGGTGAGGATTACCACGCCGTTGTGATCAGTGACCAGCAGTTGTTCCGGGGTGTTGCCCCACAGGCTTTCGGTGTGGTCGAGGTCGACCTTCACCACCAGCACGCCGATGATGGTGTCGCCATCACGCACGGCGGCAGCGAAGAAGTAACCGCGCTTGGCCGAGGTGGTGCCTAAACCGAAAAACCGGCCCAGGCGGCCGGCCATGGCTTCGCTGAAATAGGGGCGGAAAGAAAAGTTGCGCCCGACAAAGCTGTCTTGTTTGTCCCAGTTGGACGCGGCGAGGGTCTTGCCGGTGGTGTCCATCAGGTACATGACTTCCACCCCGGCCTGGGTGGCGACATCCTTGAGCAACAGGTTGGCGTTGGCCAGGTTGGTGCTGACGTGGGGCGCATCCAGCGCAGTGCGCAGGGCCGGCAGATCACCGAGGATCTGCGGCAGCACTTCGTAGCGGTGCAGGGTGCCCAGCAGGTTGGCGACGTACAGGTCGAGGGTCTGGCGATTTTGCCCGGCCAACTCGCTGCGGTAGTAGCGCTCGGCCAAGTGCTCCAGCGGCCACAGCAGCGGCGCCAGGCACAATGCCAGCAGGGCAAGGCTGCGCCAGCGGGGTCTTCGCGGAAGGGGTGGAGTCATGGGGGTCGCGCCTGTGGGTACAGGCGCATTATGCCTAGTGCTGTTGCGCAAGACACTCGTGCAATGCGTCTTGCCACTGCGGCTGGCTGACGTGCCATTGCTGTTGCAGGCGAGTGCAATCCAGGCGCGAGTTCAGCGGGCGCTTGGCGGGAGTTGGGTAAGCAGTGGAAGGGATCGGCTCCAGTTCGGCGCAGGCTTTTCCCTCGGCCCGCAGCTGCGCGCCAATGGCCTTGGCAAAGCCGAACCATGAGGTTTCACCCTGGGCGGTGAGGTGGTAGACACCCCAAGCCCCGGCCTTGCCGGCTTGCCATTGCTCGATCAGCACACGGGTGCTGTTGGCGATGGTCCCGGCCCAGGTCGGCGCACCGATCTGGTCGGCGACGATACGCATCTGCGGTTTTTCCTGCAGCAGGCGTTGCATGGTCAGCAGGAAATTCTTGCCATGGCTCGAATACACCCAGCTGGTGCGCAAAATCAGGTGCTCGCCGCCTACAGCTGCAATCGCCTGCTCACCCGCCAGCTTGCTCTGGCCGTAGACACCCAAGGGGTTTGGCGTGTCGTTTTCGGTGTACGGGGCGGGTTTAGTGCCATCGAACACATAGTCGGTCGAGTAGTGAATCAGCGGGATGCTCAACGCCTTGGCTTCCTCGGCGAGGATGCCGGGGGCGATGGCGTTGATGGCGAAAGCTGCGTCTGGTTCGCTCTCGGCCAGATCGACGGCGGTGTGGGCTGCCGCATTGATGATCAAACCGGGGCGATGGGCGCGCACTTGCTTGCGGATCAGGTCAGCGTCAGCCAGGTCAAGCTGGTCGCGGCCCAGGACGATGAGTTCGCCCAGGCCTTGGAGCCGCTGTTGCAGCTCCTGGGAGACTTGGCCGTGTTGGCCGGTAATGAGGATTTTCAGGGGCGCTGTCACGGGAACAGGTCTGCGTCTTTCAGGCTTTTGCCGTTTTGATCCTTGGCGGACAAGGTCGGTGGACCCTTGAGTTGCCAATCTATATTCAGATCAGGGTCGTCCCAACGAATGCAACGTTCCGCAGAGGGTGTGTAGTAATCCGTGGTCTTGTAGAGGAACTCAGCGTAGTCGCTGAGCACCAGAAAACCGTGGGCAAAGCCCGGTGGAATCCACAGTTGGCGGTTATTTTCGGCAGACAGGCGCACGCTCGCCCATTTGCCGAACTGAGGCGAACTGCGGCGGATATCCACCGCCACGTCCAATACTTCGCCGGCAGTTACGCGCACCAGTTTCCCCTGGGCGTGTTCTACCTGGTAGTGCAGGCCTCGCAGCACGCCTTTTTGCGAGCGTGAATGGTTGTCCTGCACGAACTGCAGTTGCAGGCCGCTGGCCTGGGCAAAATCCCGTGCGTTAAAGCTCTCGTAGAAAAAACCGCGTTCATCGCCAAATACCTTCGGCTCGATGACCAATACGCCGGGCAGCTCAGTAGCGCTCACATTCATTTACGGTTCCCAGCAAGAGTGTACAAATACTGACCATAGCCGGTTTTGCCGAAGTATTTGGCCCGTTCGAGCAAATAGTCACGAGTGATCCAGCCGTTCTCGTAGGCGATCTCTTCAAGGCAAGCTACTTTCAGGCCTTGGCGATGCTCGATGGTCTGTACGTAAGTCGAGGCTTCCAAGAGGCTGTCATGGGTGCCCGTGTCGAGCCAGGCGAAACCACGGCCGAACCGCTCCACGTGCAGGTCGCCGCGCTGGAGGTAGGCATTGTTGACGTCGGTGATTTCCAACTCCCCGCGTGGCGATGGCTTGACCGCCTTGGCAATCTTGATCACGTCGTTGTCGTAGAAATACAAACCGGTCACGGCATAGCTGGATTTAGGCTTTGCCGGCTTTTCTTCGATCGACAGGGCGCGGCCTTCATTGTCGAAATCGATCACGCCGAAACGCTCCGGGTCTTTGACCCAGTAACCGAACACCGTGGCGCCCGACGGACGGTGAGCTGCGTTGCGCAGTTGTTCGCCGAAATGCTGGCCATGGAAGATGTTGTCTCCCAGGATCAGGCATACAGGGTCGTCGCCGATGAACTCTTCACCAATGATGAACGCCTGGGCAAGGCCATCCGGCGAAGGCTGCTCTGCATAGCTGAAGCGCACGCCGAACTGGCTACCATCGCCCAACAGGTTGCGGTATTGCGGCAAGTCAGCGGGAGTGGAGATCACCAGGATGTCCTTGATCCCCGCCAGCATCAGCACCGAGATCGGGTAGTAGATCATCGGTTTGTCATACACCGGCAACAGCTGTTTGGACACGCCCAGGGTAATAGGGTGCAAACGGGTGCCGGAACCGCCGGCCAATACAATGCCCTTCATCATGCGATCAGATCCTTCGCGTCAGTATTGCCCAGTCGCTCACCTTGATAACTGCCGTCTTGGACCCTGCGGCACCATTCCAGGTTGTCGAGGTACCACTGCACGGTTTTACGCAGGCCGGTCTCAAAGGTTTCTTCCGGGACCCAACCCAGTTCGCGTTCGATTTTGCTGGCGTCGATGGCGTAGCGTTGGTCGTGGCCTGGACGATCCTTGACGAAGGTGATCAGGTCAGCGAATTTTTCCACGCCGGCTGGGCGTTGCGGTGCCAGCTCTTCCAACAGGCCGCAGATGCTCCGCACCACGTCGATGTTCTTCTGTTCGTTGTGGCCGCCGATGTTGTAGGTCTCGCCTACAACCCCAGTGGTCACTACTTTGAGCAGCGCACGAGCGTGATCTTCGACGAACAGCCAGTCGCGTACCTGCAAACCATCGCCATACACCGGCAGTGGCTTGCCCGCGAGGGCGTTGAGAATAACCAGTGGGATCAACTTTTCGGGGAAGTGGAACGGCCCGTAGTTGTTCGAGCAGTTGGTCAGCAGCACCGGCAAGCCATAGGTGCGCTGCCAGGCGCGGACCAGATGGTCGGATGCCGCTTTGCTCGCGGAATACGGCGAGCTGGGGGCGTAAGGCGTGGTTTCAGTGAAGAGGTCGTCCACGCCGTGCAGGTCGCCATACACCTCGTCAGTGGAGATGTGGTGGAAACGGAATGCGCTTTTCGCCGGTTCGGCCAGCTTCTGCCAATAGGCTCGCGTGGCTTCCAGCAGGCTATAGGTGCCGACAATGTTGGTCTGGATAAAATCCGACGGACCGTCAATGGAACGGTCGACATGGGACTCAGCCGCCAAGTGCATGATCGCATCGGGCTTGAAGCGTGCGAGCAAGGCGCTGACGGCGGCCTGGTCGATGATATCGGCCTGGACGAACTCATAGCGGCTGTTGGACGCGATGCTGGTCAGCGACTCAAGGTTGCCGGCGTAAGTCAGCTTGTCCAGGTTGAGCACTTCGTGCTCAGTGTGTTGAATCAGGTGGCGGATCAGGGCGGAGCCAATAAATCCGGCACCGCCGGTGATGAGAATGCGCATGTCGAGGGCCTTTTCCTTAGACGGACATTAAGCGAAAGAAGCATAGCTTGAGTTGTGAATCGGGCCGGCGCAAGCACCGCGAGCAGAAGGGGATGATTAACGCCCCTTAACAATGCCGATGTAGACGCCTGAAAAAACAAAGATCGTCACAATGTCGTTAGCCACGTTGACCCACCGTGCCAGTTTACCTGGCCCACGAGTGAGCCCCGATCAGGCGGTATACCTGCTCGAGCGGCACTGTGGACAGCGCCTGTGGCCGGTTTGTTCTGAAAATCTGCCGCGATGACCGGGCTGTGGTTCGGCTCTAGGGCTCGCATGCTGCCCTTAATAGTTGGAACACGCAAAGCTGCTGGTTGAACCTCGGCAAGTTATCGATTGTTATCGGCTATTTTGCGGTGTTTTTAGCTGCAGGCCTGCATAGATGCTTTTAAAGTCGATTTTTATCCGTTATAAAGTCGCCCTTCACCCCATTCGGAGTCTTGATCGCCATGACCACTTTGCACAGCACACCTCGCGCCGATGGCTTTCATATGCCTGCCGAATGGGCGCCCCAGACCCAAGCCTGGATGATCTGGCCCGAGCGCCCGGACAACTGGCGCCTGGGCGGTAAGCCGGCGCAGGCAGCCCATGTGGCCGTGGCCAAGGCCATCGCACGCTTTGAGCCGGTGACCGTGGCGGTTTCCGCCGGCCAGTACGAGAACGCCCGTGCCCGCCTCGATGTGCCCAATATCCGCCTGGTGGAAATGTCCAGCGACGATGCCTGGGTCCGCGATACCGGCCCGACTTTCCTGATCAACGGCAGTGGCGAAGTGCGCGGTGTGAATTGGGATTTCAATGCCTGGGGTGGTTTTGACGGCGGTCTGTATTCGCCGTGGAACCGTGATTCCCAGGTGGGCGGCAAGATCCTGGAGATCGAGCGCGCGCCGCGTTACCGCACCAAAGGCTTCGTGCTCGAAGGCGGTTCGATTCATGTCGATGGCGAAGGGACCTTGATCACCACCGAAGAATGCCTGTTGAACCGCAATCGCAACCCGCATCTTGATCGTTCAGCCATCGAGGCAGTGCTCAGTGACTGCCTGGCGGTGGATAAGATCATCTGGTTGCCGGATGGCCTGTTCAATGACGAAACCGACGGCCATGTGGATAACTTCTGCTGCTACGTACGCCCGGGTGAAGTGTTGCTGGCCTGGACCGATGACCCGCAAGACCCGAACTACGCACGCTGCCAGGCTGCCATGGACGTGCTGCAACGCAGCACCGACGCCAAGGGTCGCTCTTTCATCGTGCATAAAATGCCGATCCCGGGGCCGCTGTATGCCACTGAGGAAGAGTGCGCCGGTGTCGACCCGGTGGACGGTAGCCAGGAACGTAATCCGAGCGTGCGGTTGGCCGGTTCCTACGTCAACTTCCTGATCGTCAATGGCGGCATCATCGCGCCGAGTTTCGACGACCCGCTGGACAACCAGGCCAAGCAAATCCTGCAGAGCCTGTTCCCGCAGCACGAAGTGGTGATGGTGCCGGGCCGCGAACTGTTACTGGGTGGTGGCAATATCCATTGCCTGACCCAACAGCAGCCAGCCCCGTACAGAAATTGAGTGCTGTTGTAACAGCGCCTTGATGGCGAGCGACCACTGTGCGATTGCAGTGTTCCCGGCAAGCCCGCGGCCCAACCAGGTCGCGGGCTTTTTTATACCTGAATGCCAATGAACAGTAGGAATTGGCATAGCTCTTGTATCGCTGTCGTAACAGTGGCCCAAGGTGATGACTGCGCAGTTCTGTCACAAACCTTGAGTAAGTTAGCCGCTCATGCAGCAGGAGAGAGCGCTGAAATGAATGCCGATATCAACCTGATGAACACGCGCACGTTCCACCCTGTGCGGGTCAACGGTGACGCGCTCCATGCGCTGGCGCGCTGGTTGAAGGTGAACGGCTCACGACAGATCAGGCAAACGCCTGACTGGCGCAGCGTGATGAGTGAACGCTACCCGGTGGGGTTGTTCACGGAGGATGAGGTGCGCGCACTGTGTGAACTAATGAGAAACTAGAAATTATGCAGATCTAAAAAATGTGGGAGCGGGCTTGCTCCCACATTTGAGCTGTGCTGAATATTAGAAACTGTAAGTACCTGTGACGACCACGCTACGCGGCTCTCCCGGCTGGATCTGCGCCGCGCTGGTCGCCGAGGCATAGTAGTTTTTGTCGGCGATGTTGTTCAGCGCCGCGCTGACGTCCCATTCCTTCTGACGGAACCCGGCCAGTGCGTCCCAGCGGCCATAGCCCGCAAGCACCACGGTGTTGAGGTTGTCGGCGTAACGATCGCCGACCAGGGTCAAACCGGTTTCCGCATACCAACCCATCTCAGGCTTCCAGGTGATGAACAGGCTGGCATTGCGCTTGGCCACATCGCTGATCCGTTTGCCTTCAAAGCCATTGTTGTCCTTCTCGACCTTGGCGTCCTGCACGCCCACGCCGCCGCGTACGTACCAGTTGTCGACGATCTTGCCCGTGACGGTCAGCTCCACACCGCGTGACCGTTGCTCGCCGGTGAGCAGGGTAATGGTGCGGTCCAGCGGGTCGCTGGTACGGCGGTTGTAGAGTTCCAACTCGTAGATGGCCAGGGTGGTGCTCAGGCGGTCGTCGAGCCAGTCGCTCTTCACGCCGATTTCCTTTTGCTTGGTCAGCTCTGGGCTCAGGTCGTTGACGCTGCCGGCCGCATTCGGCGTGATGCCAATCAGGCCACCGCCTGCTGGTGTGAAGGTCTTGCTCCATGAGGCATAGAACGAATGGTGCTCCAGGGGCGTCCACACCAGGCCCACCCGCGGGCTGGTGCTGTGGCTCTTCACGTCCTGTTGGGTGTTGAGCAGCTTGCTGGTGGTGTCCACCTCGAAGCGGTCGTAACGCAGCCCGCCGAGGAGTTGCCACTGGTCATTCAGGCGCAGTTGATCCTGCACGTACAGGGCGCGACTTTCGACTTCGGTGTGGTTGTTGCTCGACAGTCGCATGCTCCCGGTATGGCTCAGGCGGCGATTGGGTTGGTTGAGGTCCAGGCTCGGCACAGTCTTGCCATCCCGAGCCGAGTACAGCTTCGGATCGCGGCGCTGGCTACCCAGTTCAATACCGGTGAGCAGGCGGTGCTCCAGGCCGAACGTATCAAAACCACCTTCCAACTCAAGGTTGTTGAACACATTGCGGGTGGTCAGGTCCTGTTGCCAGTGTTGGCGGCTGACGGTGTTGGTTTTCGGGTCGTAGCCGGTCTGGTAGGTATTGTCGAAATCGCTGTCGAGCTTGAACACGCCGAGGGTGTGGCGCAGTTGCCAGTTGGCATTGAGCTCGTAGGCGAGTTTGGAGCGCAGGGACTGCGATTTATCGTCGATGTAATCGCCGCTATCAAAATAGGTCGTGCTGCGACTCACATCTGCCGGACGGCCGTTGACCCCGGGAATACCACGGTCCGGCGTGCGGTTGTAGCGGCTGTACTCGTATTGCACCAGCCAGTTCAGCTCAGGGGTGATCTGCCAGCTCATCGAAGGTGCAAACAACTGGCGGTTGCCACTCACGCCGTCGCGGAAGCTGTTGTTGTCCTGGTTGCCCATGTTCAGGCGCAGGCTGAGGGTGTCGGTCGGGTCGGTGCTCAGGTCGGCATACAGGCTGCGCAGATCATTGCTGCCGCCTTGGGCTTCGATGCTCGACTTCTGGCCCGGCGTGGGCAATTTGCTCACGCGGTTGACGATCCCGCCCTGGCCGCCTCGCCCATAGAGCACCGCAGCCGGCCCCTTGAGCACTTCGATGCGTTCGATGTTATGCAGGTCGCGCACGTACTGGCTGTCGTCGCGAATGCCATCCAGGTAGAAGTCATTGCTCGCATCGAAACCGCGTATGCGCAGGCTGTCGAAACGCGTGTCGGCGCCGCTGCTGACGTTGGGGATGCCGCTTAGCGCCTGGCCCAGGTCGTTGGTGCCGTAGGAGCGCAGGCTTTCGGTTTTCACCGAATCGATCGCCTGGGGCACATAGCGTACGGAGGTCGCGGTGCGCGTAGCGGTATTGGTCTCCCTGACCCGTGGGTCGTCTTCGTCAGCTTCGGCGCGGATCGAGGTTTCGGGCAACACCGTCACCGCGCAGGCAAAACTGGTAGACAGCAAAACAGAGAACCCAAGAGAGATGGGCGTCAGGCGAGGGGCAAGCATGGGGAGTGTATCCAACTGGTTTGGCAGGAAATTTCGCAAATGGTAATGCTTTGCATTTGCGCGTGTTATGTATTCCCTAAGATGTCGCTTGTTAGATTTGTTACTTAATGTGTTTTCAAGGGTGGGAGGGGAGATTAAAGGCTTCTCATCGCAGCGCTTTAGAGCGCTGCTTAGACGAATATCGCCTAAATACAGACGATTCACGAAATTGACACTTAGTTCAATGCACGCATAGGATTGCGCCCAACGCCTGTGGCTCACCGCCATGACTCATCCAATAAAAAAAGGCCCGCGGCAGTTCAGTCGTCCGCGGGCCTTCTTTTAGCTGGAAAAGTCGACACCAGAAAAGCAGCACGGAGCCTGGTGTCACAGCGCGTACTCAACCAGTAATAAGGAATATAAGAAAATGTTGAAGCAACGGATGAGTCTGATCGCTCTGGGGATTTTGAGCGCATCGGCAGCAATGGCAAACGACCAGGAGCAATCCAAGGGTTTCGTTGAAGACAGCCACCTGAACATCGCCGCACGTAACGCCTACATCAGCCGTGACTACAAAAACGGCAAGCAGGACAAAGCCGAATGGGGCCAAGGCTTCATCGGCAAGTTCGAGTCCGGCTTCACCCAAGGCACCGTTGGTGTGGGTGTGGATGTGATCGGGCAATACGCTATCCGCCTTGACGGCGGTAAAGGTCGCAGCGGCGCTGGCGGTATCGATTTCTTCAAGCAAGGTGACAGTGGCGAAGCCGCCAACGACTTGGCCAAAGGCGGCGCAGCCGTCAAGGCGCGTATCTCCAACACCGTGATCAAATACGGTCAGCAGATGCCAGCCGTGCCGGTCCTGCAATACGACAACTCGCGCCTGCTGTCGGAAACCTACGAGGGTACCTCGATCGTTTCCAAAGAGATCGCCGGCCTGCAACTGGACGCCGGTCACTTCACCAAGGAAGCTCGCAAGAGCGCCGAGGGCAGCGACAGCGGCCGCTTGAAAAGCATCAACTACATCGGTGGTAGCTACAAATTCACCGAAAGCCTGTCGGCTGCCCTGTACGCCTCCGACATGCAGGACGTGCTGAAGAAGCAATACGTCAACGTCAACTACGTGCTGGCCCTGCCAGAACAACAGTCGCTGACATTTGACTTCAACGGCTATAAAACCAAGCTCGACCGCAGCTTCGCCCTGGAAAACCAAGGTGATGCCGACGCTCGCGACAACAAGATCTGGAGCCTGGGCGCCACGTGGGCTGTTGGCCCGCACAGCTTCACCATCGCTCACCAGCGCAGCACCGGTGACACCGGCTACCTGTACGGCGGCTACCGCAACGCTGGCGGCATCGGCGACGGCGGCAATACCATCTTGCTGGCCAACTCCTACTGGTCCGACTTCAACGGTAAGGACGAGCGCTCCTGGCAAGCAGGTTACGGCATCGACTTCGCCACCTTCGGCGTACCGGGCCTGACCTACAACATTGCCTACGTGCGTGGTACCAACATCGACGACGGCACCGGCCGTGGCGATGGCACCGAGCGTGAAATCTGGAACCAGTTCAAGTATGTGGTACAGAGCGGCCCAGCCAAAGACCTGAGCCTGCGTGCTCGCGCTTCGTGGTTGCGCGTTTCCAACAACGCCAGCAACTACAACGTAGGCGGTAACGAAATCCGTCTGTTCGCCGACTACCCGATCAACGTTTTCTAATTGATCGAGCGTCGCGCCTGATCCCAGGCAATAAAAAACCCCGACTGGTTCGGGGTTTTTTTATGCCTGGCGGCGGCATTGAATGTCAGGCCTTGACCGGTGCGAGCTTCTTGCAGTTTTCCTTGCGAGTCGGATATTGCTCGCACTTGCGCAGCACGGTTTGCACCTGCTGTGCATTCTGCAGTTGCTGGTTGGCCAACAGCTTTTCGGTGATGAACAGTTCTTCCGAGCCCAGATTGCGTTCGGCCTTGTCGATCATCGCCAGTGCCGATTGCCCGTCACCCCGCTTGAGGTGGTAGCTGATCATCAAGTCATAGGTGGACGGGCCGGCCAGGGACCAGTCCTTGATCGCCTGCAACTCTTTCAGCGCTTCGCTGTTTTTGCCCTGGGCCAGGCGCACGGTATAGGCCGTGCGTCGAATGCTCGGCTGGTCCTTGACCGGCGACGCCAGGGCCTTGCGGATAAACCTTTCGGCGTCCGGCACTTTGTTTTTCTCCAGGGCATCGATTGCGAAGTACGCGTCTTTATAGCCCTGCAAGGCCTTCGCCACTTGGGGTGTGTTCTTCATTTTCGACCAGCTTTGCGGGTTGACCCGGGCGCGGCGTTCCTGGCGATATTCGCGTTGCAAGTACTGGCGCAGCTCGGTATCGCGGTCCATGGCCGACATATGCGAGCGGTTGAAGTACTGCGTGGTCGCGGTGATGCCGGTGGTCAGACCGTCCTTGACCAGCACGTCCAGCTCTTTGGTGAACTGGTTGAGATTGAACTGCTGCAGAGAATCCTGCATGGCATTCTTGCGCGCCGTGAGGAACCCCGTGAGCAATGGTTTCTGCTTGCCCTGGAAGTCGTTGAGTCGCTCCAGGCTATGGGTAGCGGCACGTGGGGCGTAACCGGCGCGGATCATCAAGTCGGTGCCGAGCAGGTCGGCCTGGTCTTCCTGGCTGCGGCCCCAGGCGGTGCTCCACACCTGGTCGGAAAATGTATTGGCCAGCGCGGTGTACAGCACTGTATTACCGATGGTCTTTTGGGTACCTGCCGGGTCTTTGCTGAACAGCTTCATCGTCCCGGAACTGCGGTCGACACCAGTATCGGCAGCCATGGTGGCCAAGGCGACCGTGGAGGCGACAGTGGTAAACATGTCTTTCTGCTGCTGGAAGGCGGCCATGCGGTCATGGTGATGCAGCAGCACATGGCTCATTTCGTGGCCAAGCATCGCGGCGATTTCGTCTTCGCTGGCAACGTTATCCAGCATGCCCAGCGGCACGAACAGGTTGCCGTAAGGGTCCGCCGAAGGTCCGAAGCCATAACTGTCGGTGATCTTCACCTGCAGCGGCGGCAACTCCCCCGGCCAGCCCTTGGACAAGCGCGTGACAATGCCTTGCAAGTAGCCTTGCAGCATCGGGATATCCACCAGGTTCTGCTGGCGCGCCTCGGCAGCCGGCACCGCTCGCCCGTCATAGCTCAGGCGCTGCTGGCTCTGGCGCTGTGGGTCGAGCTTGTAGTACTGGCGCACGTCGGTGTTGTCCACGTAGTGGCCCTGGACCCGGGATTGGGTCGAGGGTCCCACCAAGTTCAGGAATGCCTGGTCCGCGCCCTTCAAGGTGGCGCAACCACTGAGCACCGAACTGGCCAATAAGCTGGCTGCCACTAGATATCCCTTCACCGTAACGCTCCTTTTATTGATTGCAACCGGCACCAAAACCAATGGTGGAATTGTTGCGGCTGTCCTTGGCCTGGCTTTTGGTCAGGCCCTGGCAGGGCAGGTCGACGACGTTCAGCGGCGGTTCGATGCGCAAGTCCATGGTGTCCAGCCAGACCTTCTGGCCTGCCAGCTCTACCTGCACCAAGTCCAGTGCCTGGTTGTATTGCAACACCGGCACGGGCTGGGTGGGCGCATCCTTTTTCGCCAACTCACGCTGTTGCTTGCCCTGCTCGTCGAGCACCGTCACCGGGTCGGCGAGAAACGCCTGGATATTGTGGGTTTGCGCCCAGGCGCCCTGGGTGAAGAGGGCGGCGAGCAAGACGATGAGGCTTCTGTTCATCCTTGGGTTCCTTGAGTCAAATGGTAAAGCGGCACACTCAGCGATCGCGGTCGAAGAAGGCTTCGATCCGCTCGCTGAACAACACCAACGACAGCAATACAATGCCCAGCACGTTGACCGGGGTGATGTCATTTAGGCTCAGCAGCACGCTGACCGCGGCCAGCATCGACATCACCAACAGCCACGACGGGCACGGCGAGGTAAAAAACCAGATTTCCTGGCGCCGCCAGCGGCTCCAGGTGCGATGGCCCGCCAGGCGTCGTGCGTGCAAAGCCTTGAGCACGGCGATCAACGCCAGCAGCGCGAGCTCCAGCAGGTCCAGCCAGTTGAACGGCAGGTGGGGGAAGTTGGCCGGTTCATGGTCGTAGTCCATGCCTGCATTGATCAGGTTATCCAGGGCCATGGCGTGCAGGTAAACGCCGGGGAGCTGGCCGTGTACTGGCGACTCCACCAGGTCTCCCGTGGACGCGATATTGGCGCCCACCAGCACCAGCCGGTCGCGCAGCAACTCGGCGATCAAGGCTTGGTCGTTGGGGTCGCTGACCTCCAGGTCACTGGCCGATAACGTCAGCGTATAAGGGCATCGCGCCTGGGCCGAGTCGTCGAGCTTCCAGAACACCGCCTGGAACAACTGCGCCACCCCGTCCAGCAAAAAATGCCGCGGCGCTGCGCAGTGGCGAATATCGGCAATACGCGCCTGTTCCGCTGCCAGCTTCAGCCCCCATTGCACCGCGATGGGCTGGCGCTGCGCAGCGCTTTGCGCATTCACCGGCGGCGGCTGGCAATCTTGCGTGGCACAGAACACCCGGTACAGCGCCAAGGCGGGGGTTTCCATCAGCCCGGCCTGTGTTTGCTTGGCCAGTGGGTACTTGTCGTCCACCCCTTCCCACACCACCAGAGCTGGCCGGCTGACCTGCATAAAAGGCGCCAGCGTATTAGCCTGGCCCGCCTCCGCACGCGTCAACCCGGTATTGGCCAACCACAGCGGGATGCCCTGGCGCTGATAACGCTCAAACACATTCGCCAGCAACTGACTGCCCCGCGCTGGGTCGCCCAACGAGTGGTCATGGCTGTACAGCAAATCCACAAACACAGCCCGCGGCTTGTACGCCAGCAGACGCTTGAACAACTTGCTCTGCTCGCCGTAGGGCATTGGCCAGGCGGTGTCGTTGCGCATCAGGTAGGCATCATCAATCAACACCACCGCCACCCGCTGCTGCCCAAGGCTCGGGTAGTGGCTGGCGAACATACGATTGAGCCACTGCGCCGACGCCTTGTCGCTGGAACTGGCCAGGCCGAAAGGATCAAGAATCGCCAGCAACACGATGATGACCGCCAGCCAATAGCGGCGGTATTTGAACAGCGGGGGGTTGGACAACATCCATGTCTCGATAAAAGCGCAAGCAAGGCGGGGGTTTTAACGGAGTGGGGAGGGGGTGTCAATTGGAAAAGTGGCTAAGTGCCATAGGCTTTCATACGCGTGGGTCGCCAATCGCAAAAAAGCCCCGACCTATTCAGGCCAGGGCTTTCCTCTGTGGGAGCCGGGCTTGCCCGCGATGACGTCAGCCCGCGCACCACACGACTTCTTTATTGCTCAACATGCCCAGGCGACTCCAACACCTTCACCACATCATCAATCACGCCTTGCTCATCTCCTGCAAATAATGCGACGCCCAGGCATAGCGGTCCGTGTCCTTCGTCATTGCTGCGTCTTCTGTGAGCAACTGGGCTGAGAGAAAGCATCCGTTGTCTTGGCCACGCAGATCGTCGGTGGGTTGGACGGCCCCGCGAGGCTCCCGGATTGCAGTGTGTGGACAAAAAGAGGACGTGCGGAAACAACAAAGCCCCCACATTTCTGTGGAGGCTTCGTTTTGTATGGTGCCGGCACCAGGAGTCGAACCCGGGACCTACTGATTACAAGTCGGGCGTTATGCGTCGTGCCATCATTTGAATCAGTGTGCTGAAAAGCGCTTACGCGGCTGATTTATCTCGACTTAATGGAGATAAATCAGAGGGGCTAATGTGGGTGGATTTGGCACTGTGTAGCTACATAGTGTGTTCACACCGTGGCCCCGAACCACGGAGGCAGCACCATGAAATCCAAGATCACCCAGTCCCTCACCGAGCGGGCCCCCACCCCCGAAAAAGGTAAAAGCACGCTGTACGCCGACCCGGAGCTGAGGGGCTTCTACCTGATCGTGTCCCCCACGAAGCGCTCCTACTATGTGCAGTCTCAAGTCAACGGTAAGCAGGTCCGTGTGAAGCTGGGCGGCCACCCATCAATGGATGCCAAGAAGGCTAGGGACTTAGCTCGTTCCACGTTGGTGAATATGCGCAGTGGGACCAACCCTAATGAAGAAAAACGGAAAGCCCGTGCTCAAGGCATCACGCTGGCTGAAGCACTCAGTCTGCATCTTTCGGCGAAAGCGCTTTCGGTACGAACTCAAGAAGGCTATCGGTATAACTGTCATGAGTACCTTGCCGATTGGCTCGACAAACCATTGGCAGAAATTGGCGTAAATCGAACGGCAGTTCGAGAGCGCCATGTATCAATCACTGCCAAAAACGGATTAGCTACCGCCGACAGTGTTATGCGGGTATTTCGCGCTATCTATAACCGTGGCCTGCGTGAACACCCGGAGTTACCGTCAAATCCCACAGCAAACGTCGATTACCATGGAGCGCGTCGCCGCAAGGTGGACTCTAGTGCCGACCGATTGAAGGCGTGGGGTAAAAACGTTCTTACGTTGGAAAGTCCCATTCGGCGGGACGTACACCTTTTCATGATTTTGACTGGGATGCGGCGGACTTCAGTTTGTGAGGCGAAAGCTGAACAACTGTTGGCCAGCGGCTCTCTTCATGTACCTCGGCCAAAGGGAGGGGCTGCAAGGGCATTTGATTTGCCTTTGTCCAAGCCTCTGAGTGACTTGCTCGTCCACCGCACAACCATGAACGGAGTAACGCATCGACGTAGCCCATGGTTGTTTCCAGCTGATAGTCGCAGCGGCCATATTGCCGAGATTAAGCAAAAAGAGCTCGGCGACCTTACCGGTCATGCTTTACGACATACCTATGCAACGCTTGCATTAGAAGCCGGCGTGCCCATTGCAGAACTGCGCTTTTTGTTGAATCACAGCGCATCGAGTGGCGGAGTCACTATGGGCTATTTGCATCCGAGCCAGGATCACCTGCGGACGCTTCAAGAAAAGGCTACAGCCTACATTCTTGATGCTCTCGGTATGGTTTGGACGGCTGGCGAATGGCCGCCGATGCCCAAAAACTAGTCTCTGTGCTGTTTTAGGCAGTGTTCTCTGCGCGAGGTCATTTTGCCCAAGCGCTGAGTCTCTGCACGGTGTTCGAAGCGATATAGACGATTAGATTTCCGAATGAAACGTTGATGTTTTTCTGTGATTTCCTTTGGCATCATGTGACGTAATTGAGTTGCCTAAAGAGCAGCTTGAGGGCCATAGGCGATGACTAATGTGGCCCTAAGTGCCCCCGGTGGCCAGAATAGCCGGGCTCCTCCCCTGCTGACTGAGGGGGAATCAGTTCTAGTGTGCAGTGCACGGCAGTCAGGTCTCGTCCTCAGTAGCGCTTCGCGTTGAGGGCAATTGCACACCTGTGACTGGAGCCACCATGACTAGTATCGATACTGATCTCACGCCCGTAGAACTCACTGCATTTCTCTTACTACCTGATGATGCGCTGGCCACCTCGGAAGAGGCGGCCGCTTACCTGCGCCTCAAATGCAACACTCTCGCATGGTATCGCTGCAATGGCGGTGGCCCACCTTATGTCCGCGTCGGCTCGAAAGCTATTCGATACCGTATTGGCGACCTTCGCGAGTATGCAAAAGGACAGCCGATGAGTGACGGGGTACGTCGCTCTGCGCAAATGGCTATGGCTGCACGTACAGCTAAGTCGGGGGTGTGAACATGGGCGAAAATAAAAAGCTTTTACCAAGAGCTGATGACCTTGGCCCCTACATCCGGGCTGGACTTCAGTTGATTCCTCTCCGTAAGTGGGACTCTGTCGATACTAAGGGCCGCCCTCGTGGCAAGACTCCTCGAGATGGCGCCTGGCAAGCAAAGCAGTACGACTCCCTTGAAGTTCAAGCCATTGTGAAAAAGGTAGGTATCAATGCTGGTGTTCGCCTTCCGGCTGGAATCATGGTGCTGGACGTCGACCCCCGCAACTTCGGTGGCACTGACGATCCAGAGAACCTGGCTCAAGTCGATCGGCTGGCCGAACTCGTCAAAGACACTGGCTTGGACCTGTCTTCATCTCCCCACACAATTACCGGCTCAGGCGGCCACCATTATTGGTTCAAGAAGCCTGAAGACGTGACCTTGATGGACTCCCTCCAGGATTACCCTGGGATTGAGTTCAAGTCTCTCGGCCGTCAGGTAGTTGCTGCAGGCTCGGTTCACCCCGGGGGGCAGAAAGTAGTTGATCCTGCAAAGGCTAATCACTATCGGTGGAACGACTTGTCTCCGCCCCTGGAAGACATGCCGGACTTGCCAGATGCCTTGCTCTTCTTGATCCGCCGTCCTACTCGAGTACACGGGGATACTTTCGGGGGCGGTGAACTTACCCCAGAGATGCTTGCCGAGACCCTGGAACAGATTGACCCTGCGGACTACTCAGACGAGTCTGTCTGGCGGGACATCATGATGGCTTCGCACCATGCTACCCATGGGGAAGGCCGCCAAGAGTTCATTGATTGGTCCACCGGCGATTCGGAGTATGCGGATCATGGCTGGCTTATCGGCCGTCGCTGGGATTCTCTGCATATGGAGACCAGTCGAGGCGGACGACCTGTCACGGTGAAGTTCCTCCATAAGCTCATCCAGGAGGCAGGCTACGAGGTTGCTCGCACTCCGCCTGAAGACGATTTTGATGAGTGGGAAGAGCGCGAAAACCCAGGAGCAGGCGTTGACGATGAACTCCTGTGTCAGCCGCCTACGCTTGAAGGTAAAGACGCGGTTATTGAAGAGATGAATGCTAACCACTGTGTTGTATTCGATGGAGGAAAATTTCGCATCTTTACGGAAGAGTTCGATCCGGTATTGAAGCGCCGATTTTATCAGCGTTCAACGAAAGATGATTTTCAGAATTTTTATTGTAATAGCTTTGTTGAACAGGGTAACGATAGGCCGACAACTCGGGCCCAGTTTTGGCTTCGGAGTGCGAAGCGGCGTCAGTACAAGGGAGTGATCTTCGATCCAAGTAGGGACCATGACCGTTGGCTCAATCTTTGGAAAGGTTGGTCCGTGCAGGCAAAGAGTGCAAGCTGGTCATTATTACGTGAGCTTATCCGTGATGTACTGACAGACGGCGATGCTGAAGCATTTGAATACGTCCTTAACTGGATTGCTCATTTGGTACAACGTCCTGCGGAAGTCGCTGAGGTAGCAATCGCGTTCCGTGGAGCAAAAGGTACCGGTAAGGGGACTTTGGGGCGGGCTTTAGCAGACCTTGCCGGGCCCCATGGGCTTCCTATTTCCTCTCCCGAACACCTCGTTGGCCGCTTTAACTCTCACTTGCAGAACTGTGTTTTATTGTTCGCCGACGAGGCTTTTTGGGCTGGGGACAAGGCAGGCGAATCGAAGCTCAAGCAACTTGTGACCGAGCCGACGATCACTTATGAGGGAAAGGGTAGGGATGCGGTTGTGGGTAAGAACCTAATCCATATCATTATTGCATCAAATTCGGAATGGGTTGTTCCGGCGGGTATGGACGGAGAACGTAGGTTTGCTGCATTTGATGTTAACGAGCACCGCCGAGGGGATAAAGATTTCTTCTCCAATCTACGTCGTCAACTCTACGACGACGGTGGCCTGGCTGGTTTGCTGTATGACATGCAACGGAGGGATATTGCAGGGTGGCACCCACGAGACAACATTCCGCAAAACAGGGCATTAGCACAGCAAAAGCTCCAAGGGATGCAGAAGGATGCTTTGTGGTTTTGGTGGCATCGGGCTTTGGAGTCGGGAGAACTGCCCTATCAGATTGAGGGTTGTTGGCGCGAGGGGCCTGTTGAGGTAACCCCTAATGGAAAAGAGGCAATGATCTCCGCAATCAATGATCGTGGTCGTGAAATTAGGGGCATGAGCAACTATACCAAAACGCGGGTAGCTCAGTTCCTCCGCGAGGCGGGTGTAAATGTAGGACACCGTGATCGACAGGGGAGGGGCTGCTGGTTACTCCCTGAACTTGGCCAGGCGCGCGCTGCTTTTGCGCAGATGCTTGGTGATGATTTGAGTTGGGAAGACTGAGTAAGAGGTGCAGAAGGCTTTTTAAGTTTTTTAGCCTTTCTGCAACTTTTTCAGAATGCGTAGATTGTTGTTTTATAAAGTGTATATTGATATTTGTTGTTTTTCGGCTTTTTAGGACTGCTTCCTCCATAAATTAATAGGTTCTTATATTTTCTTCGCTGTCGATCTTGATGCTTGGTTGTGAAAAAGAATTTCTGATATTGTTTATTTGTTTTAAAAAAATTGAAAAGGTTGAAATATATAAATAAATTAGTGAGTTACGTTATCAGCTTTTGTTGTAGATTTTTTGAGTTTCTGAGTTTCTGAGTTTCTGAGAATCTGATGAATATCTTCACCCGTGGCCGATATTATTTTGGTGTCGACCCGTGCCATGTAGGAAGGAAGAATGCTCTCCGTCTACCCTGCCTCTCTTTACCTTCGCGCGCGAACTGAATATGCCCGCTGATCAACTGTCAGGGGGTAAGCAGTCCTTATGCCCATGGAATCAAAGCCAATACACTGGCTTGCCGTGCTTTGCTGACACGGCACGATCACGTCGTACACCAATTTTTGGAATCGACGTCATGCCACCCAACGTATTTACTCCTGAGCTTCGAGAGCGTTTTTTCGAGGTGCTCGAAGACACATGTTCACCCAAGACTGCGGCGGCGGCCTGTGGGATCAGCCGACAGACTGCGTTTTATCACAAAGCTAATGACCCCGAGTTTCGTGCTCGTTGGGAAAAGGCTATTGAGGTGGCACTCGATGCTCTGCTGGATGAGGCTTATCGCCGCGCAGCTCTTGGGGTAGACGAACCCGTGATTTATTCCGGCAGGCTTACCACTTACACCGACAAGGTAACGGGTGAAGAACGTCCGCTGACCGTTAAGAAGCACAGCGATCGTCTTCTAGAGGTGCTGCTCAAGTTTCGTTATGGAGAGCAGATGGCTGAGCGTCTGCGTGTCAAGGTCGAGGCTGAAACTGGGCTTAACCTGGAAGCATTGCAGCGAATGTCGCCTGAGGACCAAAACCAGCTGGCCATTCTTCTTGATAGGTATGCCAATTCAGAACGCGAAGCATTGGCCGAACAGGATAAACAACCATGACACCGAACAGTCTTACCGCATCCGAGGCACTGCTCTATCTCTCCATGGTGCGCAAGGTCACCCTGGCGGTTATCGAGTCAGCACCGGTCACCGCAGAGCGTCTGGGTGGACAGAAGTTCGTAGCGGCCCGTCTGCAAGGGGCATCTTCAGCGCTTGCCCCGCTGCCCAAACTTTCTCAAGAAGAATGGTGCGCTATGGCGGGCGAACATGCAGGTAAAACGCTGGCGTTCGTGGATGCCGATTAAGGCACACGATACTTTCACTCCGGGGCCATAGGCGGTCCCGACGGCGTGAGGTTCATGCCCTTGCTTCGCAAGTTTGCGATAGCTGCCCCCCTCTTCGGTGTGCATTCTGTACGCCCGGAGGTCCCGGAGCCCTAATCAGGTGATGGAGCCTCTTCATGAAAGTAATCAATCAAACACCCTTTATGACTACTGCTCGAATCGGTGAAGCCACTAGCGCTTTAGATTCGACGCACTCCCGAGTGCTGAAAACTATTCAGCGCCTTCAGTCAGACTTCGATACTCGACGAGCTGAGATCAAAGGACGCTGGTCAAAGACACGGCAAGCCAATCTGAACGGCACCAGTGCGGTGACCTTGCAGGGCATTGAGGTCCAGGAGCTTGCACAAGCCTTCGCTGAGATCAAAAAGAATGGTGCTCTGGAGCTTGATCAGTTGCTGAAGCAGGCAGGTGCCTCGCATGCACTGGTGATTAGCCAGCGCGTTTACTACGAGTCCGCTGTTCAGGTTCTTTCGCGTGAGGGCTTGGGTAGTCCAGAGCGAACCTCCTATGCTCTTCAATTACAGGGATCGATTAGTGCAGAGCTTGGGCATCTTGGTCAGTTCGCAGTCGGTACTCAAAACAAGGTGTTGGCGGCAGCCATTCTGTCTCGTATTGATCGCCTCCCCCGTGATCAGCGCCCATTCAGTGCCGTGGATCTGGCGGCTTCTATGCAGCTCGATGCATTCGTTAAGGTTCGGGAATACATCAAGATTGCCGAAGCTCGGCTGCAAGGTACGCTTGTTGCTATTCGTGCGTGGAACGCGGGTCGCTCCAATCCACTGAATACCGTTAGTTTGGCGCTGAGGGTGGCTGAACTCGACCCCAAACTGTTGAACGAGTTGGAGGCCGCTGACGCGCCGTGAATGGGGGGGGGGGGGCTCCGGCATGAGCTGATGCGTTGCTATGCTGTGTTTCAGGGGCTACCAGATTCTGGTGGCCCCTTTCATTACAAAGGGTTGAAAGGGTTTACCTTCTGATCCAATGTCAGGTGCTCTAATTGCTTATTCAGTGATTGATTCTAATAACCATTGACTAAAATAGGCAATGTAGCAAGCACTCAATTGACTCGTATGCTAAGCCAGTCGTCGGTGCCGAACTGATGGAAGCCATAACGATGAAAATGTACCCTGTCGGCTTCGTAAGTTGCGCATAGAACATGGTAGTTCTCGCGTGCTAATCTTTCTTTCATCTGTCTAGCACGCCTCATCGGGTCTTTTTGTTGGGCGACTTGCTCAATGGCAGTTCTAGGAATTATTTGGCCTGTAACTGTCTGAAATAAAGCCTGAACTCGTTGCATCCCACTTGGCTGCCTCATGATGTAATCTCGGACATCGTGGGAGAGGTGTAGTAGAAAATTTCTAGGCATAGGCGAGTCGTCGGCAAGCCAGACAATGTGCCTTCGACCCACAGCCGAAACGGTTCTCTTGCCGTCTTGATTTGCTCCCTGGGTAAGTACGTCATCGGTCATGCGTAATACCCTATAGGTAGCCATTTTTTATAGGCGATTCGGACGTGGATTTGGCGTATGGGACATTGTCTTTACTTAAGAGTAGGGCGCATTACCTCTCTATTTAGTAGTTTTAATGGTCGTGGCGCTGACCCCCCCCCCTACTAGCCGATGAGTTAGCACTTCGGGGGGGCTCTTACCTCACATATTATTGCTAAGTCTAATTTGTTGTGGCGCTTGGTGTCGCTTGTGGTGCGGCAGCCTGGAGTGCTTGCTCGATAGTCGTTTTTAAATCACTACATATTTCGTGATTTGCAGTCGGTATTATAATTTGAGGAAGCAGCGATAATTTTCTTGCGTCGAGTGTGTTTGAGTAGCTTGCTCTTATTGCGTCTTTTATTTTTACTAGAAGCTCTTTGCCCTTAACGGTGAATTGACAGAAATCCCCGAGTTCTCTCCATCGCCTGCTTGGTGTACTCTTACCGGCACCTAGTCCCTTGACTGCGTCATTTATGGCATTGTTGAAGTCATCTTCTACGGTGGCTTGGTTAAGTAGAGCCAAAGCTCCCGGTATGAAGGCTTCAGCTTCTTGAATCGATACTTGCATTACGTTTGATATGTGCTGGGGGTGACAGAAAGCTGACTCGATATCAGAGCCCGCAGGTACCCAAAGAGGAATGTCGTTGGTGTCATACGTTTTAAACGTTTTCCAAAGATCGACATCTGCGTCGGACATGAAGTCGCGGTCTCGATGAACCATGATTGCAACTTTCATTTTTTCTCTTAGTTTTTTTAGTGAGTCTCCGTGAGGAAGTGAGTTTTTACCAAATGTGGGCCATATTAATATTTTTCGTTCTAATGCCGGCCATTGGCTTATAATATTTTTTAGGTATGAGGTCTTTTCGTCCTCAGTGAAAAGTATGAGGTCTTTATCTAGTGCTCCCCAGCCCATTCTTAATTTTACTATGTCGTCCCCTTCTCTTAAAGCCGAACCTCGATCCATCCAATGGACTCTAGTAGTTGGCCCGCAAGCTCTAACCAAGCTAGGTGAGTGAGTGCTTATAATTAGTTTTGTCGAAGGAAAGGCGATAGCGGCTTTTTCTAATGCGTTAATTAATCGCTCTTGCGTGCCTGGGTGTAAGTGAGCGTCTGGTTCGTCAATTAGAATTAAATTGGATTTGAACTTCAATAAATATGTGAAAATTTGCACGATTTGCAGAAAGCCTGTTCCCGCCATTTCCAAAGGCTTCCACTGGCTTTTTATACTTCTACCAGTTGTCCGCATGTCTGGGGTCCAGAATTTTGCATATATAATTGTGTCTCTTAAAGGGTCGAATTTCACCCAAAATCGCGCTTCAGGTATAACTTTAGATACCCAGGAATTTAGCTCGACTAACTCAAAGTATCCATCTATTTCTGGGTCACCCTCTCTCTTTAGTTCTAAAAGCATATGTCGTAGTACAGAGCCCCCTTCACCTGATGCGGCTTTTCGATGAAGAACAGGAGTGGCTAGTAAGGTTTCTGTTTCAGCGAGCCCTGCTAGTCCGGGGATGTAAGATGTAATATGGTTTTCTTGATTTTTGAGTACGTCGCTCATTGGACCAGTTATAGTGGTTATAACGCCAGCATCGTTTCTCGCAGAGCTTAGCTCGATTGTAGTGCTATTATTGTTTTCGTCGGTAAATCCTATTACGATTTTTGGGCTTCCGCTTCCGTTTGTAATTCGAGTTTTATGTGCGAGTTGAACGTATTCTTTGCTGGGTACATAATCCATTTGTTCTAGGGTGAGCTTTCCTGTCGCATCTCTTAAGGCTGCGCATCTGACGGCCCAATGTATGCCTTTCAATACGGATGACTTTCCTGAGCCATTTGCACCTACTAATACTGTAACTGGGCCTAGTTCAATTTCAGTTCTTGCATGTATCCGCATGAAGTTTTCTAAAAATACTGAGCTAATCATTTATGACTTTCCTAGATCTCTAAAGTAAGTCATAAAGTAGCATTTTTCTGAGAGGTGGCATATCGCTACCCTCTCGAGGATTTCTAGAATCTAGGGTTGTTTTGAGGCCCGGCCTCTTAGAATTGCTGAGCCTCGGTTCTCTTTTCACTCACCGTGAGCAGATCGAAATACCTAGCTCAATGAATTTTCCTGTGTGGACTAGTTTCACAATGTCTATCACCTTGACTAGCTCAGGGGTCACTCCATGGTCAGCTGCGACTGAGCAGATGTATTCAGCAAATCCATCCCTTCTCGTTTTATCGTCTATTACACCTACATAAAGATTCCTGTCTGTCGCCCAGGTCGCATCTTTTACCTTTGGCTCGTTCCCGCTTTTTACAAGGTAGGTTACGAACGCTTTCTGCGTCGGGTTAGGGGCAGCTGAGGCGGTGATTGGTATGGAAAATGAAGCAGCGAGGAGGATGGTTATGGCGCGCATTTCGGTACCTTTTCGTTAATTTGAATAGCAAAAATAGTCTATTTTGGACTATGCCGAAATGAACTTTAACGTGCGGTGAACTCTAGGTCACTGCGCCATGGCAAATTCCACTCATAATTTAGACTACCAAACGTTACTCGCTGTCTTGCGGATGGTCAGAAAGCGACACAACGTCTCTCAGGTCGAGCTAGCCGAGCGTCTAGGTAATACACAGACCTTCGTGTCCAAATGTGAACGTGGCGAGCGCCGAATTGATGTGGTGGAGCTGGTCGAGTTTGCCGAAGCTCTCGGCGTGCCGCCGCTTGAACTGGTTGGAGAGTTCTTAGCCAAGCGTAGTGCGGGAGGGGACTCGAAAACGAGGAGGGGGGCTAAGGAAGGCTCGTAGCGTGTCAGTTTCGTGTTTTTACCTAACCCAGAAACGACAAAGGCCAACCCGAAGGTTGGCCTTTGTCTTGTAGCGTATGGTGCCGGCACCAGGAGTCGAACCCGGGACCTACTGATTACAAGTCAGTTGCTCTACCAACTGAGCTATACCGGCGTGTTAGGGCGACGATTATAGCGATTGGAAAGCTTCTGTAAACCCCTGAATTCTGACTATTTTTGCAGAAGGTAAGGTTTTTTTTCGATGGCCGCTTTTTTGCTGCATCGATGGCGCTCTGCAATCGGGCTGGATAACGTGAGAATGCGGCTGGCCAGTAACGGTATCGACGCGGTCTGCCTGTTGCTGAAGGCGCCTAAAAAGACCGCATAAAGTGCGCTTTAGATGCTTAACGCCAGATGCTTATGCACAATCGGTTGGTTGGAGCTGTCACCAAACAGCCATTTTGTGCGGCCGTTCTCAACACGTCGCAACTGCCTGTTTTGCGTGCGTTTTATTTTGTGAACAAAAAATGACCAGGCTTGCTTTTGGCCTGGAGTGCCGATAACTAAGGGCTTTGTAACGAATTCATCAACAGACTTATCCACAGGACGCGTGTAGGAAATTTTGCCCCCTAATCGCGCGCGGCCAGCACCATCAAATTGCGTGGTGTCAGCGTTGATTCACAGAAGCTGCCTATCTCAACGTTATAGCCCTGTTCCGTCAGAAAGAGTGCTCGGTCCAGCACCAGCCACATTTCCAATGGGCGACGAAACAGGCTCCGCACTAATTCCAGGTTTCGCACTTCGGCCAGGCGACGCCAGCCGTGGGCTTCCAGCGCCGCCCAGTCCTGTTCATCTGTGGATAAACCCTTGAGGCTCGCCAGTTCGCGGCAGTAGTCGGCGAAGGGTTTGCCCAGCCAACCGGCGGGCAGGGATGGCGTGGGCAGGTATTCGTCGCAGCCACGTAGTTGCCGCTGCAATCGGTCAAAGCCCAGGCGCCGGGCCATGGAGGTGTCTCGTTGCAGGCGTACGCGGTTGCCGGCGGTGACGGTTTCGCTCAGGGGTAGCCCCAGATCATCAATCGACAGTTGCAGCAGGGACGCGCGCCCGGCAGCCGACAATGCCTGATAGCGGTCGGCGCTGATGCGGTTGTAGCAGCAGGGCGCCAGCGCCAGTTGTTTGCAGCCGGCAGCGCTGGCCAATTGCAGTAGGCGCACATGCAGGTCGCCGCAGGCATGCAGGGCGACGGGTGTGTGTTCGGGGTTGATCGCCATATCCGTCATCACGTCTTGCAGGCGATGGTTGGCGGGCAGGCCGTGGTGGTCACTCAGGGCTTGGCCGGACGCGATCAGGGCTGGGTCGTGTTCCAGGCAGGTTAACTGTTGGCCGGGTTGCAGCAGGCGACGGCCGAGATGGCCTTTGCCGGCGCACCAGTCCAGCCAATGGGCAGGCGTTTGGGCAAAATTCAGCGCGGCACCGAAGGCCTCGATCTGTTGCCACTTGCGCCCGGGCACATCGACATTCAAGCGGTGACGAGCGGGTTCGAGCCTGTGCGTAGGTAAATTATCCACAGCACTGAGGCGCAGCGCTTGAGCGGCCAACTGTGGAAAAGGTGCGGGTGCAGGCAGCTCGTGGGGTTGGTTGTGACTGGCTTCGGCCTCGGCCAGCGAGCGTTGGCGCAGCCATTGCGATAACGCCGGATGTTCGGTTTCCCAGGGCAGCTGTAGTTGGGTAAAGGGCCGTGGTCGCCACAGCCCTTGATGCTCGATCAGGAACTCATCCAGCGCCTTGAAGCGTGCCTCAGCGTCCCTGGCACGCATCGACGCGCAGCCATTTTTCCAGCAGTTTGAAGCCGCGTACCAATACGTAGGCCATCAGCAGGTAGAACAGCCCGGCCGCAAAGAAAATCTCCACCGGCAGGTAGGTGCGGGCAATGATGGTCCGCGCCATGCCGGTCAGTTCCAGCAGGGTCACGGTACTGGCCAGGGCACTGGCCTTGAGCATCAGGATCACTTCGTTGCTGTAGGCCGGCAAGCCGATGCGCGAGGCGCGTGGCAGGATAATGTAGAACAGGGTCTTGGGCTTGGACATGCCCAGGGCTCGCGCCGCTTCGATTTCGCCTGGCGGGATGGCCTGGATTGCACCGCGCAGGATCTCGGCGATATAGGCCGCGGTGTGCAGGGTCATGGTAGCGGTGGCACACCAGAATGGGTCGCGCAGGTACGGCCACATGAAGCTTTCACGCACGGCATCGAACTGTGCCAGGCCGTAATAGACCAGGAACAACTGCACCAGCAACGGCGTGCCACGGAAGAAAAAAATGTAGCAATAGGGCAGTGCGCTCACGTACCAGCGGCGCGAAGAACGCGCGATGCCGAGTGGGATCGCCAGCAGCAGGCCAGCGATTACGGCGATTGCCACCAGCTCCAGGGTCAGGGTTGCGCCTTGGGCCAGTTTCGGCAGCCACTTGATGATCACGGCCCAGTTCAGGCCGAGGTCGAAGTGCGATAGCCAACTGTAGTCGCCGCTCATTGGGTACTCCTTGCAAAGCCGCGGGCGGCGCGTTTTTCCAGGAAGTGCATGCCGGTCATGGCCAGTACGGTCAGGCCCAGGTACATGAACGCCGCGACCATGAAGAAGGTGAACGGTTGCTTGGTGACGGTCACGCCGATCTGCGCGTGGCGCATGATTTCTTCGAGGCCGATCACCGACACCAGCGCGGTGTCTTTCATCAGGATCATGAACAGGTTGCCCAGGCCGGGCAGGGCGATGCGCCACATCTGCGGCATGATCAGCCGTGTGAAAATTCGAAACTTCGACAAGCCCAGCGCCACACCAGCTTCGCGGTGGCCTTTGGGGATGGCGAGGATCGCGCCACGGAACACTTCCGTGGCATAGGCACCAAAGCACAGGCCCAGGGCGATGACCCCGGCGGCAAAGGCACTCAGGGAAAGGTCGGGGTTGCCAAAAAACTCCCCGAGGGCACGCATCAGGTTGACCGTGCCGAAGTAAATCAGCAGCACCCACAACAGCTCGGGAATGCCGCGAACGAGGGTCGAATAAGCACCGCCCAGCCATTGCAGTGGCTTGTACGGTGAAGTCTTGGCCAAGGCGCCGGCAAGGCCGAGCACCAGCCCCAGGCACAGGGCCGTGAGCGCCAGCTTGACGGTCATCAGCGCGCCAGCGGCGAGCGCCGGGCCGAATCCGTAGAGATCGAAATTCATGGTGTTTTCATATCGCGGCAGGCATTGCTGAAAGCCGACGCGCGCCAGGGAGCGCGCCGGGCAGGCCGTTCAGGTCATTCGATGCTGAACGGGAAGTACTTGTCGTTGATTTTTTTGTAGGTGCCGTCTGCCTTGATCTCTGCCAGGGCTTTGTTCAGGCGCTCGCGCAGTGGGTCGCCCTTGCGTACGGCGATGCCGATCTTGTCGCTCTCTACCACCGGGTCGCCTTTGAACTCATAGGCCGAACCGTCTTTGCTCTTGAGCCACTCGTACTGCACGTACTTGTCGGCGAGGATGCCGTCCAGGCGACCGGAGGTCAGGTCGAGGTAGGCGTTTTCCTGAGTGTCGTAGAGCTTGGCTTCGGTGTCCGGCAGCTTGTCTTCCAGGTAGGTACCGGCCAGCGTTGCACGCTGTGCACCGATCACCTTGCCTTTCAGGTAAGTGGCGTCGGTCTTGAAGTCCGCTGTGGCTTTCGGCGCGATGAATTGCAGCTTGTTGGAGTAGTACGGGTCGGTGAAGTCGACGGCCTGCTTGCGCTCATCGGTGATCGACAGCGAGGAGACCAGGAAGTCGAACTTCTTGGCGTTCAGGGCCGGGATGATGCCGTCCCAGTCGGACACATACACTTCGCACTTCTCGACTTTCATCTTGGCGCACAGGGCATCGCCGATGTCTTTGTCGAAGCCGACAACGTTGCCGCTGGCGTCTTTATTGTTGAACGGCGGGTAGGCCGCTTCGATCCCCATTTTCAGGGTTTCTGCCATGGCCGTGGCGCTGAATGCCATCGAGACGGCCGCGGCCAGAAGGAATTTTTTATAGTTCTGCATGCATGTTGCTCCGTTAGCGGTTGCTGGACATGAATTGTTTGCAGCGCGCCGAAAGCGGGTTTTCAAACACCTGCTGTGGCGATCCTTGTTCTTCGACCAGGCCCTGGTGCAAGAACACCACTTCGCTGGACACCTGACGGGCGAAGCCCATTTCGTGGGTGACCAGCAGCATGGTGCGGCCTTCTTCGGCCAGGGCACGGATCACATTAAGTACTTCCTGAACCATTTCCGGGTCAAGGGCCGACGTGGGTTCGTCGAACAGGATGACCTTGGGCTGCATCGCCAGGGTGCGCGCAATCGCGGCCCGCTGTTGTTGGCCGCCGGAGAGTTGAGCAGGGTAGGCGTGGCGCTTGTCGGCGATACCGACCTTGGCCAGCAGGGCCTCGGCTACTTCTATCGCCTCGGCCTTGCTTTGGCCGAGCACGCGGCGAGGGGCCTCGATGATGTTGTCGAGGATGCTCATGTGCGGCCACAGGTTAAAGTTTTGAAACACAAAACCGATTTCGCTGCGCAGGCGGTTGATCTGCTTGCCGTCGGCGGCCATCAGCTCGCCGTTTTTCGCGGCCTTGAGCTTGAGTTCTTCGCCGGCTACCAGGATCTGGCCCTGATGCGGGTTCTCCAGCAGGTTGATACAACGCAGGAAGGTGGACTTGCCGGAACCGGAGGAACCCAGGATCGAGATCACGTCGCCGTCGCGAGCGGTCAGCGAGATACCTTTGAGTACCTCCAGCTCACCATAGCGTTTATGCAAGTTGCGGATTTCAAGCGCGGGCGTGGCCTCGGCCATGTGCGGTCCTCATTGTGTTCGTTGCGTTCTTCGCTGTTGGGCCGCCTTCCTGGCGAGGCGCCAAGCTAGCATAGCGTTTGGATGACAGCCAACAGCGCTGCGGACGGTTAAGCGGTGGTCTGCGGCAGTGTGTCGCATCGGCGCAGCAGCGTGTCGCGCCATCAACAACCTACAGACGTTTGAACCCGAGTAATCCACAGGCTTCGCGTAAAAAAGGGCGCGATGGTGCCAGCTTTGGCCGGGTGTTGGAAGGGTTAACCGGGTAAACGGTCCTTATCAGCCCGTTTATGGAGCGTCACGTACTTTCTGTGTGTGTTTTTGGTGCGGTGATCGGTGTTGGATGTGGGTCGCACGGTAACGCTATAGCGGAATGCCATTGTTCTCAACGACTTGCGATGACTGTTGAATTGTCCGACAGCCCGCGTCAATTGTGGTTCTGTAATATTTTGGCGCAAATCTTGCGTAAAAAATAAAGAACGCCCTGTTGGTTTCTTTTCACGAGAAAGGCAGGCCGGGCGGAGCGTTTTCGCAATTCCTCGCAAAGGTGTGTCAATGAGTAGTACGCAAAGCTCCAATGACCTCGAACAGGGGCTCAAACCGCGTCACGTCACCATGCTGTCGATTGCCGGCGTTATCGGTGCCGGTCTGTTTGTCGGCTCCAGCCACGCAATTGCCGCCGCCGGCCCGGCCGTGCTGTTGGCCTACGCGGCCGCCGGTACGCTGGTGGTCTTGGTGATGCGGATGCTGGCCGAGATGGCCGTTGCGTCACCGGACACGGGGTCGTTCTCTACGTATGCCGACCGGGCCATCGGCCACTGGGCCGGTTTCACCATCGGTTGGTTGTACTGGTGGTTCTGGGTACTGGTGATTCCGTTGGAAGCCAACGCTGCAGCGACCATCCTGCATGCCTGGTTCCCTGATGTGGCGATCTGGGCCTTTACCCTGATCATTACGCTGCTGCTGACTGTGACTAACTTGTTCAGCGTCAAGAACTACGGTGAGTTCGAGTTCTGGTTCGCGCTGATCAAAGTCGTGGCAATCGTTGGCTTCGTGATCCTCGGCCTGGCGGCGATTTTCGGCTTCTTGCCCAACAGTCAGGTCAGCGGTGTTTCGCACCTGTTCGACACCCAAGGCTTCATGCCGAACGGCATGGGCGCGGTATTGGCGGCGATCCTGACCACCATGTTCTCCTTCATGGGCACCGAGATCGTCACCATCGCCGCGGCGGAATCGAAGAACCCCGGCCAGCAAATCACCAAGGCCACCAACTCGGTGATCTGGCGGATTGGTTTGTTCTATCTGCTGTCGATCTTCATCGTAGTGTCGCTGGTACCTTGGAACGATCCGACTCTGGCCGCCGTAGGTTCCTACCAGACCGTGCTGGAACGCATGGGTATCCCGAACGCCAAGCTGATTGTCGACCTAGTGGTGCTGGTTGCCGTGACCAGCTGCCTCAACTCGGCGCTGTACACCGCGTCGCGCATGCTGTTCTCCCTCGGTCGTCGCGGTGACGCGCCCGCTGTCGCCAAGCGTACCAACAAGAGCGGCACGCCTCATTGGGCGGTGTTGCTCTCTACGGGTGCTGCATTCCTGGCGGTATTCGCCAACTACGTGGCCCCGGCGGCTGTGTTCGAGTTCCTGCTGGCCAGCTCCGGCGCCATCGCCTTGCTGGTGTACCTGGTAATTGCCGTATCACAACTGCGCATGCGCCAGAAGCGTACGGCGGCGGGCGAGAAGATCGTCTTCAAGATGTGGCTGTTCCCTGGCCTGACGTACGCGGTGATGGTGTTTATCGTCGGTACGTTGACCTTTATGCTGTTCCAGGAAGCGCATCGGGTCGAGATCATCGCGACCGGGATCTTGAGCTTGCTGGTGGTGGTGGCGGGGTTGTGTGTGGCGAGCCGTCGCAAGGCCCAACGACTGGGCGCTGCGGCGCTGAGCTGATGAAATGCGGTGTTTGATACGCCGCAATCCAAATGTGGGAGGGGGCTGCTCCCGATAGCTGTGTGTCAGTCAGTACATCGGGTACTGATACACCGCAATCGGGAGCAAGCCCCCTCCCACATTTTGTTATGTGTCAGTCTGCTGAATTTGTCAGCGCCTGGGACGCCGCTACGTAATCGGCCTGGAACTGCGGCGACTCGATCCACGCCAACGCAGCGGCCTCGTCATCGCTGTCTGTGGCCCACTGCCGGTATTCAATCAGCGCCGCCAGGATAAAGTCAGTCGCTTCCTCTTCGCCTTCCTGCTCCAGCACCAGCGCCAGCAGCGGGTGTGCGAGGAATACGGCACACAACGCCTGCTGGCTGATCTCGCCCGCGGTGCGCATCTCGACGAACAGCTCGGTCAAATCCACCGACTCAAGGTCGATGCGGCTGTCATCACCGGCAAAAGCGTCCGGCTTGGTCGCGACGGCGCGCTGGGTACGATTCTGCTTGGCCTTGGCCTTTGCGCGGTGGGCACGTTTTTGCTGCTTGTTCGGCGAGGCCATGGGCTCAACGTCCTTGGGTTCTGGATCTGGGTGACGTATTGAAGCGCAGGTTGGGGCAAATCCCAAGGGATTCTAGATGCGCCGCCCGGGCGTGCCTTGCTTCAGCTCGGCGTGTTGCAGCCATGCCAGTGCAATCGGCCACAGCCGATTTTGATATTCGCTGCGGAAAAATGCGAAATGCCCGACTGTTTCCTCAGCAATATCTTCGGGGGCGATTCTCAGGTGGGTACGCTCGCTGCTTTCGAAATACTCCAGCAACCGCTCAATGGCCGCCACTGTGCCAAACGGATCGTCGGTAATGCTGATGGCGAGTATCTGCGCCTTTACTCGGGAGAATGGCAGCTCGCCCAACGTAAGCCCGCTGGGGCGAGTCTCGTACCTGGGTGTCGGCGTGCCCCAGTCCCGCACCACGCCGGCGGGCGTATCCTCCAGCCAGCCCAGGCGCTTGCCGGGGAAATATCCGCATACCGTAGTGACCAACGGCATCACCACATGCCATTTGCCGAACATCCGCCAGCGCAGGCTCGCCGCGTAATCACGCCAGTAGGCGAACTGTGCACCTACCGTGACGATTCGCCGAATCGCCGCGCCAGACGCTGCCAGCCCTGCTGCGCACCCACCAAAGCTGTGGCCGACCACGTCAATCGGCTGCCCCGGAAACTCGCGTTGCGCCCGTTGCAATATCGCCTCGAAATCCAGGGCGCCCCAATCCGACCAGGAGGCCTTGAAGCCGCGTAACGAACCGCTGCGGGATTCGCCGATGCCGCGGTAGTCGTAGGTGATGACATCGAAGCCATGTGCGAACAGGTAGTCGGCGAAGCGGGAATAGTGGCGGCAACGTACGGAGGTGGCGGCGTTGATGATGACGACCGGGCGAGTGGGGTCGGTTCGGATATGGCGCCAGGTGAAGCCACCGAGTAGGTAATCGTCGCTGGCGGTCTCGCGGAACGCTACTGGGGCAGGTCGAGTGGGCAGGTTCATCGGTCGCCTCAATCCTTGCGCTTTTTATGTGTGGGTGGCCGGAGCCGCACGCTGTTATAGGAACCGAAATTAACAAATTTAGCGCTACGTGGTGCACAGCAATGACTGCAATGCTCGACCTTACCTGCACGGGTGCTTAGGCTGGCAGTCTATTGATCCGCCAGAGCCTGACCATGACCCGCGACACCCTTGAGCACAATCAGATCCCTATCTACTTCGTTGCGGTCTTCCTGGCTGTCACGTTCGGCGTGCTCGCTCCCTTATCAGCCCACGGTCTCAATCTTCTGGTCACCCCCGCCATCGCCGTGCTGATGTACGCGATGTTCCTGCAAATCCCCTTTCTCGACCTGCGCCAGGGCCTGGGTAACAAGCGCTTTATAGCGGCCTTGCTGTTGGCCAATTTCGTCCTGGTGCCCTTGCTGGTGTGGGCGCTGACCCGTGGCTTGGTAGAGCGCCCGGCGTTGCTGGTTGGCACGCTGTTGGTATTACTGACGCCCTGTATCGACTACGTGGTGGTGTTTACCCACATCGGCAAGGGCGATTCGCGCTCGATGTTGGCGGCAACTCCGCTGCTGTTGTTGCTGCAACTGGTGCTGTTGCCGGTGTACCTGGGGTTCATGCTGGGGGCGCAATCTGCGGTGGAGGTGGCCGCGGGGCCGTTTGTCGAGGCGTTCGTGTGGTTGATTGTGGTGCCGATGATCCTGGCGGTGTTGACCACCTCTCTTGCGCGACGGTCAAGCGCCATCAGCCGCTGGTGCGGCGCCTGGGGCTGGTTACCGGTGCCGGCGATGGCGCTGGTGCTGTTTGTGGTGATCGCCTCGCAGATCACCTCGGTGGTGCGGGATATCAGCCTGCTGTTGCCGGTCATTCCGATCTACGTGGCCTTTGTGGTGCTGGCGCCGTTGATGGGGATTTTGGCTGCGCGGCTGTTCGCGCTGCCAGCTACGACGGCGCGGGCGGTCACGTTCAGCGCCTCTACGCGCAACTCGCTGGTGGTATTGCCGTTGGCGCTGGCTTTGCCGGAGGATGTGCGTGGGTTGGCCGCCACGGCGGTGATCCTGCAAACCCTGGTCGAATTGGTGGCCGAGTTGGTCTACGTTCGCCTGATCCCGGCGGTGGTGTGGCCCGCGAGTCGTTAAAAGCGTGAATGTTCAGGTTTGTTCAGGCGCTATTCAGGGATGTGTTCGGCACCATACGCCAGCGCTTCCCACCTGACAGGTTACTTGATGGATCATCGCAACCGTTTTCGCTTGGAGTCACTGGGCGTTTTTCTGATCGCTCTATTGCTGTTCACGTTGGGAATCTGGGATCAGCAGCCCCAGGGATTTGACGGGCGTTGGGCGCTGTTCCTGCAGGAAATGTATCGCCATGGCGCGAGTCTTTTCCCCACCACCTACGGCCAGCCGTACGCGGATTACCCTGGCACGGCGACCTTCTTCAGTTTTGTATTCGCCCGCTTGTTTGGTGCGCCGAACCACCTGGCGAATGTGCTACCCACCGCACTCGCGTCGGCCGGTGTGATCGCGCTGATGTACCGCCTGCTGGTGCCATTGAGTCGCCCATGGGCGTTGCTGACGGTGCTGCTGACGCTGCTCACTGCCCAGTTGCTCGAAAAGTCGCGTTCGGTCTGCCTGGACCAGATGGTCGCGCTGCTGTGCGTTGCCAGTTTCTACCTGCTGCACAGTGGTGAGCGCCTGGGGTCGCGACTGCGGCTATGGGCAGTGTTCCCGTTGTTCGTCCTGGCCTTTGCGATTCGTGGGCCGCTGGGGTTGATTGAGGTCTGCGGGGTGGTGTGTGTGTATTGGGCGCTGGGCAGGCCGGGCGAGCGGGTCCGGCAGGTGTTGATCCACGGCTTTATCGGCCTGGTCCTGCTCGCGGCGTGTTGGTGGTTGCTGATGAAGCTCGCGCGATTCAGCGGCGGCGATGCCTTTGCCGATGAGGTGTTCAAGATGCAAGTCGGCGGGCGCCTGGATGAGTCTGGCGAGCCGTTCTACTTTTATTTCCAGCTGAGTTTGTACCGTTACTTCCCGGTGGTGCCGCTGGCGTTGGCCACTCTGGTTGCGCTGCGCCATCGCTGGCCTGAGCGCTGGGCCAATGAGCAACTGCAACTGCTGGTGCGCCTCGGGGCCTGTGGCTTGATGATTCTGCTCGGCCTGTCGGTGCCGCACTTCAAGCGCGCTTATTACATCTTGCCGATGGTGCCGATGTTTGCGGCTGTCGCGGCTTTTGGGCTGCTTCAGGCGCAAGGCTGGCTGGTGGGCGTGCGTCGTGGTTACGAAGGGCTTGTCGCAGCGCTACCGGCGTTGTGCGTGGTCGTGTTGTTTGTGTGTCGGCACGCCTGGCAAAAGCAGGGTTACTGGCCGGACATTTCCTTGCCGTTGATGATCGGCGTGCTGGTGGTGCTGCAAGTGGCGGCGTTGATTGCCTGGCGCCGAGCGTTGCGGTTGGTGTGGCTCAGTGTGATTGCACTGGCGGCGCAGTGGCTGTTGCTGGTGACGGTGATAGAGCCGGCCAAGGACCTGCAATTCGACACCCGGCGGTTTGTCAGCCAGGTGGAGGCGTTGCGTGAATCGCAGCCGGGGCCGCTGGTGTTTGTCGACCTGGCTCGGGACACCTGGGCGGTGCGTTACATGATGAACTTGGATCACGACGAGCTGCCGCTGTTTGTCGGGCGTCATGAGCTTGAGAAGCTGAGAGTGCTGCCTCGGCCATCCTGGGTGATTGTGTCGCGTAAGGAGACTGCGCTGTTGAAAGGGTCGCCGTTGGAGCAACTGAGCCCGAGCTTTGAGGGCCGGTTGAATGACAATCCGCTGATGGTGTTTTTGCTCAGGTGAAGCGGCCCTCGTACGGAGGGCCTGTCGAGCTGCTGATTACTTGCAGCGGTAACCCTCAGGCATTGTAACGGTGTAGTTGCGCTGCACGCGGTCCTGGAAGTTCAGGTTCTGCAGGCCCTGCTGCACCAGGAAGGCTTCGACTTTGGCGGCTTGGCAATCTTCGTTATAGGACGACGCCCGCAGCAGGTACACCGCGCGCCGGCTCACTTCGTCCCGAGCCGTGGCAGTAAAGGTGGTGAGGGTGGTGTAGCCGGTTCGCTCCGAGGTGCCTACCGGGCCATAGCTGGTGTTTGGGGTGCTGGTGCAGGTCAGTTGGTCGGTTTTTTTCTTGTTCTTCTTGCACTGTGTGGTGGTGCTGGTTGCCACTTGTCCGTATTCGGTGGCGGTGTAGCGATAGGTCACCTGTTTGCTGCCGATATCAAGGCTGATGGTCATTTTGATCGGCGCATGGTTCTTGGGCAGGGTGGTGTCGGTAAAGACATTGCGAAAACCCTGGTCCTTCATGGCGCTGACCATGTCGCGCAGGTAGTAGCGGGCATTCAGCGCGTTTTCGTCGCTGCCACCGGTGGCTGTCACCAGCACTGTTGCCTGGCGGTCAAAGTGGTAGTCGGGATCAGGCGTTGCGTTGATTGCTACGTCCATTTGCGTGGCGCATCCACTGAGCAGTGAAGTCAGCAGTAATAGCGTGCAGAGCAAGAGGCGGGTCATGGAAGAAACCTTACAACTGAGAATTTGGTAAAGGCTGAACGATTGAGCCCAGTGAAAAACAACCCTCAATCGTCCTGCTGCGACATTGTGACCGGTAGTGCTCCGGTCGCCATTAAATCGCAGGCAATAAAAAACCCCAAGGAATCATCTTCGCTTGGGGTTTTTCGGTATTAGTGGTGCCCAGAGACGGAATCGAACCGCCGACACGGGGATTTTCAATCCCCTGCTCTACCGACTGAGCTATCTGGGCAACGGGGCGCATTAAACGGGTTTTTCAGGGGGTCGTCAAGCAAGTTTTCAAAAAATATTTAATTATTACCGTCGCTTACGTGCCAACCCCGGTTTTTGATCAATTATTGAGCAGGCGGCACGTAGCCGTCGGCCTTGGCGTAATCCTCGCCGGAAAAGAACTTGTCCATTTCGCCTGCCAGGTATTTACGGTCTTCGGCGTTCATCATGTTCAGGCGTTTTTCGTTGATCAGCAGGGTCTGGTGTTTCAGCCAGTCGCCCCAGGCTTTGGCGGAGACGTGGTCGAAAACGTCCTGGCCCTTGGCGCCCGGGTACGGAGGGCGTTCCAGGCCGGGCAGTTCTTCTTTGTACTTGCGGCACATGATGATGCGGGTCATGACGAAACTCCTGCGTTCAATACGTCGGCCGCGCGCTTCAGCAGTTTTTTCACCGGGGCGGCAAGGCCCAGGCGCGGCGGGGTGGCGAGGTTATACCAGAGCCAGTCGGCCTCGGCCACGTGATGGGCGGATTCCTCGACCTGGACCAGCCAGGGTTCGATGGCCAGTTGGAAGTGGCTGAAGGTGTGGACCAGCCCAGGTAGTTCCTGATGCTTGCCCAGCGCCAGCGCGTGCTGGTTGGCCAGGTGCTCGAGGTCTTCCAGGTCGTCCAGCTCCGGCAAGCTCCACAAACCGCCCCACAAGCCCGTAGAAGGGCGACGGTAAAGGAGGATTGCGCCTTCGGCGTTGGCCAGCATTGGCATCAGCGTACGCTTTTGGGGAATGGTCTTGCGCGGCTTGGGGATCGGGTAGCGCGTCTCCAGGCCAAGCATGTGGGCTTCGCAGCCTTTTTCCAGCGGGCACAGCAGGCAACTGGGTTTGCTGCGGGTGCAAAGGGTGGCGCCCATGTCCATCATTGCCTGGGTGTAGGCGTTGACGCGGGTCTGGGGGGTGAAGCGTTCTGCCGTGGCCCACAGCTGCTTGGCCACCTTGGGTTCGCCTGGGTAGCCCTCTTGCGCGGTAAAGCGCGCCAGTACGCGTTTGACGTTGCCGTCGAGGATCGGCGCACGCAGGCCCATGCTCAGGCTGGCAATCGCGCCAGCGGTGGACAGGCCGATGCCAGGCAGCTCGGTGAGCTTTTCGACGTCGCGAGGAAACTCACCGCCGTATTCGGCCACTACGATCTTGGCGGTCTTTTGCAGGTTGCGCGCGCGGGTGTAGTAGCCCAGGCCGGTCCACAGGTGCAGTACTTCGTCTTCCGGCGCGGCGGCCAGGGCTTCGACCGTCGGCAGGGACGCCATGAACCGGTCGAAGTAATTGAGCACCGTGCTGACCTGGGTCTGTTGCAGCATGATCTCTGAAACCCACACCCGGTAAGGCGTGATGCCCTGTTGCCAGGGCAGGTCATGGCGGCCGTGACGGTCGTACCAGTCGAGTACCGCCGTTGAAAACTGCTCGTCTCTCATCGGTTGAACAGGCCTTTCAATGCGTCCTTGAGCTTTGGGTTGACCTTATCGAGCTTCTCTTCCAGCTTCTCGTTAAGGCGATTGCCGGCAGCCTTGAGGGCGACCTGACCAAGGCCGTCCTTGTCCAGGCGGCAGGCCTTGGCACCCAGCTCCAGCGGGCCACGGCAGCGCAGCGGCACTTCAATGCCCTGGAAGTTGGTACCGACCTGGCAGGCCGGGTCCGGTACTTCGCGTTTGTCGCCTTCGACGATGATGCCGAGACGGTAGTCCATACCCAACACGCGCAAGTCGAGATCCCCATTGCCATTGACCGTCAGCCCTGGGATACGCACTTTCAGGTCGGGGTTGCTGGCCACGCCGTTACGGAAGGTCAGGTTGCCGCGCAGTTCCTGGAATGGCGTGTCCTTGCCCGGTGGCGTATTGCTCAGGGTCTTGCGGTTGAGCAGGGCGATACCGGTGCAGACCTGTTGCTCGATGTTGGCGTTGAGCAACACGCCGTTATTGATCACGAAGCTTGCGGTGCCGTTAAGGCTGTCGATCAGCGCTTTCTGGCTGTTACCCCGGCCGGTGAGGTTGCTGTCCAGAGTGACCTGGCCTTTCACCGGCGGGTTTTTTCCCTGGGCCTGCAGGATCCGTTCGACCGGTACTTGCTTGATGTGGGTTTGCAGCGCCAGCAACGGGAGGTCCTGGCGCACATCGAGCGTGCCGTTGGCCTGGAAGGTGCCGTTGTAGAGGCCGCCGCTCAGGGTGTCGAGCTTGAGCTGGCCGTCGATGCCCGAGGCTTTCAGTACCGCGTTCTGAATCGGCAACTTGCTCAGAGTCAGTTGGCCGAAGGTCAGGTCGGCGTTGACATCCAGGCTGCGCAGACGGGTCAGCGGCAGCAACTTGTCGGTGCTCCATGCGGCTTTGGTCGGTGCGTCCGGCAATGGCGTGCTGCCCCCGGCCGCCATGGCGCCGGCTTCGCTGCTTTGCACTTCGGCCTGGCGTGCAGCGGTTGCGCCTTTGGCGGCTTCGGATTTGGCCGGCAGGTAGTTGTCGGCGTTGAAGGTATCGCCTTTGAGCTGTACGCGCAGGGACTGCTTGGCTAAATCATCCACCGCAATACGGCCGGTGAAGGTGCTTTCGTCGAGTTTCAGGTTCAAGTCTTCGAGAGCGACGCTGGTGGGCGTGCCCGTGAGACGGCTCACCAGTTCGACCTTACTCAGGCTGCCCGGGGCCATGGCCGGCAGTGGGTGGCCGACGCTGTCGAGAAACTTGGCCAGGTCAAACTGGGCGATGGACAGCGCGCCGTTGAGTTGCGGGGTCTTGTCCAGGTCGTTGACCTTCAGTTCGCCCAAGGCGCGCAGCTGGTTGGCCGAGAGTTTCAGGTTGGTCCATTCGGCGACGTTGGCTGCCAGGTCCACCAGCAACTGGCCCTGGGTGGAGAAGCTCAGAGTCTTGCCTTGCAACGGCTCGCCGGTGGCTTCGCCGCTCCAGCGCATGTCTTCGAACTGGTAGCGCTTGAGGGCGCGCTGAATGCGCAAGTTACCGTTCAGTTCGGTCTTGACGCGCATCAGCGGCTGGTTGCTGCCCAGGAACGCGGTGAGTTTCAGCGGAATGCTGGCGCCTTCGTGGATGGCACCGGCACTCAGCTGGATGCTTTCGGCGCTGAATTGCTTGCCGGTCTGTTCGTCGCTGTATTCGACGCGGGCGTTGTTGATGGTCAGGCTGTCGATGTCCAGGCGGATCGGCTGCGGTGGCTTTTCCGGTTTGGTTTCAGCCACCGGCTCCACTGGCGCGGGTGCGGGTGCCTCGGCAGTCGCATCGGGTAGGTTCTTGCCGATGTCTTCCCAGTTGCCGTGGCCTTGTTTGTCGCGGTTCAGGCGCAGGTTCAGGCCTTCGACACGCACATCGCTCATCTGCACTTCGCGGCGCAGCAGCGGCAGCACACGCACCGACAGGCCGAGCATCTGCAAATCGGCGAAAGGTTGAGTCGGTGCGGTCAAGGTTGCGACGCTGGCCTCGTGCAATTCCAGGCCCAGCCAGGGGAACAGGCTCCAGCCGATATCGCCATTGAGCGTCAGCTCGATGTGGGCCTTGTCGCGGGCTATCTGGCGAATTTCTTCTTTGTAGTCGTTGGGATCGAAGAGGTGGGTCAGGGCAAAGCCGAGCGCCACAATGATCAGCAACAGCCCGAGAAGTACCAGACCCAGGATTTTGCCGAACGCTTTCATGGGCGAGTCCTTGTATGTCGATTTCAAAATTTAGCCGCAGAGTATAACGCTCGACGGCCTGCGTCAGTTCACGGATCGTTACATTGTATCCAGGGGCGCTTAAATAGGATTTTGACGTCAGAAAAATCAGAGAATCCAAAAAAGGTAGTGGCAGTTTGATTTTTCTGTCATCCACTGGTGCTAATCTCTGCACGTTCGTCCGCCATCTGCGACTTAACGTCGCGCCTAAATGGAGCTTTACTCAACAAAACGGCCACGCTTTGCGTGCAAGGCCGAGGGAGAGAGCGCCTGACGGATGCATACTAATAACTGGGGGAAACACCAATGAGCACTAGGGATGGTCTGAAGTAGCCATGTATTTCCCCGGCATACCACCTAGCGCAACTTTTAAACTCGCCAAATGATCAAAAAACAATCAATTCGACGAGTATTTCTTACGTTTTCGCCACCCGGACCC